>CAUHBX010000093.1 GCA_959604475.1 uncultured Eubacteriales bacterium | reverse complement strand
AACGTTCCAGGGTGTAACTGAGGATGCAAAAAATACCGTATACCTCCGCCCCGAAACAGCACAGGGTATCTTTGTAAACTTCAAGAATGTACAGCGTACTTCAAGAAAAAAGCTTCCATTTGGAATCGGCCAGATAGGAAAATCATTCAGAAATGAAATTACGCCGGGTAACTTTACTTTCCGTACGAGAGAGTTTGAGCAGATGGAGCTTGAATTTTTCTGTGAGCCGGATACTGACCTTGAATGGTTTGCATACTGGAAACAGTACTGTATAGACTGGCTTAAAGACCTTGGCTTAAAGGTTGAAAATACACGTGTTCGTGACCACAGCCCTGAAGAGCTGTGTTTCTACAGCAAAGCTACATCGGATATTGAGTACCTTTTCCCGTTTGGCTGGGGAGAGCTTTGGGGAGTGGCTGACAGGACGGATTACGACCTTACACAGCATCAAAATACATCGGGAGAAGATATGTCTTATTTTGACCAGAATAAAAATGAGAAATATATTCCTTATGTTATAGAACCTTCACTTGGAGCTGACCGTGTAGCCCTCGCATTCCTCTGTGACGCTTATGACGAGGAAGAAGTGGGAGAAAATGATGTGAGAACAGTGCTTCATTTCCATCCTGCCATTGCACCTGTAAAGGCCGCTGTGCTTCCGCTTTCTAAGAAGCTTTCTGAGCCTGCGACAGAGATATTCCATAAATTGTCCAAACGCTTTAACTGCGAATATGATGAGTCTGGTAGCATTGGAAAGCGCTATAGAAGACAGGATGAAATCGGTACTCCTTTCTGTATAACCGTAGATTTTGACACACTTGAGGACAATTCCGTCACAGTCCGCGACAGGGACTCTATGGAACAGATTAGAATAAAAGTTGATGAGCTTGCCGCTTATCTTGAAGAAAAAATGGAGTTTTAATTTAAGATAATTCCTTAAAAAGCCAAATACTGATTGGTTCCAGTATTTGGTTTTTTATTTTCAGAAACCAAGAATTTTTTTCCACTAAGCCTCATATATCACTGTATATGGGGTGATATTATGAAATTTGCTGAAATCAAATATTCTGAAATAGACCAAAATATCATATTTAACCGGTTAAATTCGGTTTTTAATCCCTATACAACTGAAGATGAAGCTGTATTGGGAGCGGAAGGATACATAGTAAGATTTAATTTATCAAGAAACGCTGACGAAAAAAGTAGGAAAAGAGCAGCTGCTAAGGTTCAGAGCTTTTTAAATGAAAAAGGCGTAATATCAATTGTGGGAGAACAATTTGAAGGTGTGTATACGTCCAATGGGAGGACAATAATGGCTTTACTTGCCCTAAACAGAGTTAAGACAACAGATGAGGTTGTTATTATAGGCGGGGAGAAGGATTTAACGGAAACACTTTTATGCGTTTTATGTCCAAGCGTTAATTATTTATCTCTTCTAACCGATGAAAGCTACAAGTATTCTGATACAGTCGAATATTTTTTTAAAGAATTTGGAATAAATATACAGCTTATAAACAGGTTTAAGCATGAAAATTTTAAAAACGCGGACGTTGTCATAAATTGTGCTTTAAGGAGTGAAAATTATGATTACTTACTGAAAAACGGCTGTTTGTACTATGACTTGGCAAATGATGAAAAGCGGCTGCGCCATATTAGGAAAATAAGAGGCGATATCCATATTGTAAATTCTGTAGTTATAAAAAATAGTGGAACAGAAATATCTTCGGAAAAAGCAGAGTGCGCTATGTACGCAGTTAATAATAATTTCAAAAGGTTAGCGGATGGTAATATAAATTGCCGAGAAAAGTTGATTCTTATTGAAAATATCGGTTTATCTCCGTTGACAAGCTTTTAAAGGTAGTTTATAATTCTTGAGATATGATATTATTTGTCTTGAAATCAAGACGTTTAACTGAAATGTAAATAAGGAGTGGGCTTATGTCAGAAAATAAAAAAGTTGTTTTAACATATGAAGGCCTTAAAAAGCTTGAAGAGGAGCTTGAGGAATTAAAGACTGTCAGAAGAAAAGAAGTTGCGGAAAAAATTAAGGAAGCAAGAGGCCAGGGAGACCTTTCAGAGAATGCCGAATACGATGCCGCTAAAGAAGAGCAGGGCGAAATTGAGTCCAGAATAGTTGTAATAGAAAAAATGCTCCGTAATGCTGAGGTTATTGATGATGATGAGGTCAGCTCTGAAATTATAACAGTAGGAAGCAAAGTTAAAATATGGGATGTCGAGTTTGAAGAGGAAGTTGAATATGCAATTGTAGGCTCAGCCGAGGCTGACCCGATGAATATGGAAAATGGAAAAATATCGAATGAGTCGCCTGTGGGAAGAGGACTTCTTGGACATAAAATTGGCGATGAGGTTGAGATAGAAACTCCGGGAGGAATAGTAGGATTTAAAGTGATTGCAATTTCTAGATGATAACATTAGGAGGAAATTAAGGTGTCGGAAGAAAATACTAAAGAATTAACAGCCAGCCAGCTGTCTGAGCAGGAGGGTTTCAGAAGAGACAAGCTTGCTGCCCTCCAGGCCGATGGCAGAGACCCGTTTGAGATAGTTAAATATGAAGTTACTCATCACAGCAGTGATATAACTGAAAATTTTGACGAGCTTGAAGATAAGGAAGTAAGCATAGCCGGAAGACTTATGAACAAGCGTGTAATGGGTAAGGCGTCATTTATAAATATTCAGGACAGAAACGGCAGAATGCAGGGTTATATAAGCAAAAATGATGTAGGAGAGGAAAGCTATCTTGCATTTAAAAAATTTGATATTGGAGATATTATAGGAATTAAAGGGATAGTATTCAGAACTCAGAAGGGTGAAATTTCTGTAAGAGCAAGTGAAATCGTTCTTTTGTCCAAAAGCCTTAAGGTTCTGCCCGAGAAATTTCATGGCCTTAATGACCAGGAGCTTAGATATAGACAGAGATATCTTGACCTTATCGTTAATCCGGAGGTAAAGGATACTTTCATTAAACGTTCAGCGGTTCTAAGAGAAATCAGGAACTACCTTGACTCAAAAGGATTTTTGGAGGTAGAGACACCTGTGCTACAGACTATACCTGGCGGTGCGGCAGCAAGGCCGTTTATTACACATCATAATGCGCTTGATATAGATATGTACTGCCGTATTGCGCTTGAGCTTCCTCTTAAAAGGCTGATTGTCGGAGGGCTTGAGAGGGTATATGAGATAGGACGTGTATTCAGAAATGAAGGTATTGACATACGTCATAATCCCGAATTTACACTCATAGAAATTTATCAGGCGTTTACGGACTACCATGGCATGATGGACCTTGCAGAGGGACTTTTCAGAACAATAGCGCAGAATGTGGTTGGTTCGACTACTCTCAATTACGGCGGTTATGAGCTCGACTTAGGCAAACCATTTGAGAGACTTACAATGGTAGACGCGGTTAAAAAATATGCCGGAGTAGATTTCGATGAAATAGCTACTACCGAAGATGCCAAAGCACTTGCAAAGGAAAGAGGAATTGAGTTCGAGGAGAGACATGTAAAAGGGGATATTCTTAATTTGTTCTTTGAGGAATATGTTGAGAAAAATCTTATTCAGCCTACATTTATTATGGACTATCCTGTTGAAATTTCTCCACTTACTAAGAGAAAACCCAGCAAGCCGGATTATACTGAAAGATTTGAGTTGTTTATAGTTGGCCGCGAATATGGAAATGCATATTCAGAGCTTAATGACCCAATTGACCAGAGGAAACGTTTTGAACATCAAGAAGCAATGCGCGCCGCAGGTGACGATGAGGCCAATATGATAGATGAAGATTTCCTGACAGCGCTTGAATACGGAATGCCCCCTACAGGAGGTATAGGTATTGGCGTGGACAGGCTTGTAATGCTTATGACAGAATCGGTAAGTATAAGGGACGTAATATTATTCCCCACGATGAAGCCGCTTGAAAAATAAAATACTCTTGAAAATGTAAAACAATTTATTTTGAGACCACTATAATGGAGCCTTTAAACTGATATACTTAAAGAAAGATTGAAAAAATGGGCATATTACATATATAATATTAATATATGTAATATGCTTTCTTTTCGGGAGGTGATAATATGCCGCTGGTCCTTTTGCTTGATTTTATATTTCTTTTATTGATTAGATTTTTTATAAAAATAGTTATAACTATTTTTGGATGGGCTACGAACATATTTTTCGGAAAACTCCCTGATAAAAATAAAGTTTGGTTTTATATAATGATGATATTGTCATTTGTATGGATATACTGCCTGCTTGCTAAGCTTTTTCCTAGCATGTTTGGGATATTTACCGGATATATCCCAGAGAAAACATTTACTAAGGTAATGCGCCACTTGCTGTATATTATTTGTGTTGTCGCCATACCTCCGGGCGTTGGCGCGTTGGGCGCAATGATTACGGGTGTAAGCAGACAGAATAAAACGAAATTTGCTCAATGGCTGCTTAAAGGATATAGATATACACTTGTCTTGGGCTGCACCATGGCCGTTATACTTGTTTGCACTCCGATAATCAGAATAAAACGAATGCTTAAGCATAAATCTGCGGAAGGCATGGCTATGGGAGTTGCAGGGAAGGGCAATATATATGTCATGGATGAAATAATTATTGCTCTCAGTCAGGCCGATATAAGAACTGTCAAGAAAATACCTTCAAAATTTTATTCTGTTCCTGTTAAAATGATTAACGGTATAATGAAAGATTTATTTAATTATGTTTCGGACAGGGAACTGTATATTGCAGGAGAAGATATCAGTATTTATCTTAACTCATCTGACATAATGATAGAAGGAAGCATACAAACTATTGAAAAAGCTAAAATGTCCATAGTAAAAAGCTTTGTTGAAAATGACATATACTTAACAGAAAGTGACAAATCAAAGAAAATCGAGTCGGAAATTTTAACAATATATAAGAACTGGAAAATTGGGCTCAGAAATTCTGATAAAACTCTTGAGCTTCTGAGAAACCTTACCAATTCAAGCTTTGATGGAGGAATGACCTATGAAGAATGGGCTCTGCTGTCAGTCCAGATAAATGAGGTCCAAAACAAGGTTTTGTATAAAAAGACGAATTGTGAAGAAATATAAAAAGTTTTAAAAAAAGTTATATAAAGCTATTGACATTCAAATCTAATTGTAGTATTATAATCAAGCTGTCGCAAGAAAAGACAGAAAAAAAGATAAACAATAGCAATAAATGATCCTTGAGAACTGAACAGTTGATAAGAAAAAATAAAC
>CAUHBX010000092.1 GCA_959604475.1 uncultured Eubacteriales bacterium | reverse complement strand
AATAGTTTATAAAATAGCTATTACGGCTCCCAAAAAGCCTGCGGCGGCAGCTGCTCCAGTAACGGCGTTAGTAAAAACATCCGCTTCAGGCAGGGCAAAAACGCAGCCCATATACATAACAGCGCCGGACGCCATATATTCTATAAATCCAATGTTAAAATATCTGGCAGCGGCAAAAAGAATAACAGAAAGTATGCATACCGCGTAACTGTTTGCCCCAATCGTGTCAAGAACAATTCCCGCAAAGGCTCCCGCAATAACGAGGGCCACCACCAGAATGCAGCTTACTGCATTTTCAGTAAATCCTATTGCCGAAAGGGAACCGGCGGCTATTAAAATTCCTCCCATTATTCCCTTTAATACATCTGCAGATATTTTTTTGCTGTCCTTCATAAATTATCTCCCAAAACACACATATATATCATTATATGCATAATGGGCTTGTTTCTAATTATTCATTGCTCTTAAGCTTTTCAGCTCTTTCTGATGCTGACAGGGTATCAACGATTTCATCGATATCGCCTTCCATTATGTTATCTATTTTATACAACGTCAGGTTAACCCTATGGTCTGTAACACGCCCCTGAGGAAAATTATAGGTACGTATTCTTTCGTTACGGTTCCCAGTCCCTACCTGCGCCTTTCTTTCTCCGGCGATTTCCTCATTGTGCTTTTTGAGCTCCATATCGTAAATTCTGGCGTAAAGCACCTTTAACGCCTTATTTTTATTTTTAAGCTGGCTCTTTTCATCCTGGCAGGATACTACAATCCCGGTAGGAATATGTGTAACGCGTACCGCTGAGTCTGTAGTGTTTACACACTGTCCTCCGTTGCCTGATGCCCTGAAAACATCTATACGCACATCGTTCATATTAACGTTAACGTCAACCTCATCAGCCTCAGGAAGCACTGCCACAGTTACTGTTGACGTGTGTATTCTTCCTCCTGATTCTGTCTCAGGCACGCGCTGTACCCTATGCACACCGCTTTCATATTTAAAACGGCTGTATGCCCCCTGTCCGGAAATCATAAAGCACACTTCTTTGAAGCCCCCGAGGTCGCTCTCATTGGCATTCATAAGCTCGGTTTTCCAGCCTTTCTTTTCAGCGTATTTATTATACATTCTGAAAAGGCTGCCCGCAAAAAGAGCAGCTTCATCTCCGCCGGCTCCAGCCCTAATTTCCATAATAACGTTTTTATCATCATTAGGGTCCTTCGGAATAAGCAATATTTTCAGTTCATTTTCAATTACCGACAGTTTTTCTTTGTTTTCCGAAAGCTCTTCCTTGACCAGCGTTCTAAATTCGTCATCTATGCTGTCATCAAGCATTTCAAGGGCATCGTCAATGGCACCCTTCGTCATTTTATATTCATTGTATTTTTCAGCTATTGGAGCTATAGCGCTGTACTCCTTCATAAGAGAGCGCCATTTGTCCTGTTCAGCTATAATATCAGGGTCATTTATAAGCAGCGCAAGTTCCTCATGCCTGCTTACAAATTCAGCTAAACGCTCAAACATCAAAATCCCCCTTGCGCGCCCTGACCACACGGTTAAGCCCGCTTAAATCATTTATAACTTCTATATCTTTATATCCGTTTTTCTCCAGTATTTCAGAAACCTCGTCAGCCTCATCATACCCTATTTCATATAATATAAACCCCTGTTTTTTTAGGAGCTTAAATCCTTCCTCGCTAATTCTTCTATAAAAGTCAAGGCCGTCAGCTCCCCCGCACAGTGCAGTATAAGGTTCATATTCTCTGACATCCGGCATTAAATCCTCCATATCTATTTTGCGTATGTATGGAGGATTTGATACTATAATATCATACTTTATATCAGGCAGCCCTGTAAAAAGGTCTCCTTTAAAAACGGATACCCTTTCATTTACTCCGTTTAAATCAGCATTTTTTTTTGCCGTTTCAAGTGCTGTCTGACTTATATCGGTGCCATAACAGTTTATGTCCGTATATTTTGCCAGACTCACAGAAATACATCCGCTGCCCACACCTATTTCAACAGAGCTCCTAAGCTTATATTTTTTTATAATCTCAATCGAACTTTCTACAAGTATTTCAGTATCAGGACGAGGAATAAGGACGCCTGGTCCAACCAAAAACTCGAGCCCCATAAACTCCTTATGTCCTATTATATACGCTGCAGGTTCAAAAGCCAGCTTTTGTTCTTCGCTGGTCTCTTCAAACCAGTGTGTAAGAATCTGAATACGGCTTTTACCCAAGGTTTCAGCCATAAACAGCTCCGCCTCTAGCCGCGGTTCCTCTATTCCCGCAGTATATAGCCTGTTTACTGCATCGTTTATTAAATCCTTTATTTTCATAGTGCCTCCGAAGCAAGGCACCTCCACTGTCCCGAATGCACAGGAACAGCCTCCGGCTCTTCGTCCTCAAGGACTGTAACAAGCGCAGCTATAGCGCACTCTATTTCATCTTCATCCGGTTCAGCCGTTGTAAGCTTCTGCAGACACATTCCTGGCGCACTTACCAGCTTCACAAAAATCGAGTCGCTGCGTCCGGCCCATTTAATTATTTCATAGCTTACCCCTGAAATAAATGGAACAAGAAGAATACGGCTGAGCATTCTCATTCCTATATTATCTGTACGGACAAATACAAACACAACCATGCTGACAACCATTACTATAAGCATAAAGCTCGTTCCGCATCTTTTATGGAGCCTAGTATGTTTCTTTACGTTTTCAGGCGTAAGCGCTTCACCAGCTTCATAGCAGTTAATGGTCTTATGCTCCGCTCCATGATACTGAAATACACGCTGTATTTCCTTCATCCTTGATATAAGGAAAATATATACAAGAAATATTATAATTCTCAAAAGCCCCTCTATTACGCTGAGCATATGGGGTCCCGAGATATATTTGTTGAAAAAGCTTCCCAGCCACACTGGCAGCATAAAAAAGAGCAGAAGCGCAATTACAATTGAAACTGCTACACTGAAATACATCATGTAATCGTTAAGCTTTTCGCCGTACTTATCCATAAGCTTCTTTTCAAACTTTGACGGTTCTTCTTCTGTTTCCTCTTCACCGGCCAGAACAGCACTCTGCATTAAAATTTTGGTACCTACAATCAGGGAATCCAAAAAAGCCGATATTCCTCTGAATATAGGATATGTGAAGAGTTTATATTTACCCAAAATAGTCTCATTGTCTTTCTTCTCAACGGCGACTTCGCCTTCGGGAGTGCGTACCGCGGTAGCATAAACCCTTTTGCCCCTCATCATAACGCCCTCTATTACCGCCTGACCGCCGTAATATGTTTTACTCATCAAAACACTTCCTTAAATAAGCAAAAAGGGACGGCATAGATAACGCCGACCCCTTATTTTTAAGATTACTTTCTGCCATATTTCTTGTTGAATTTCTCAACACGACCGCCGCTTTCAAGTAAAAGCTTCTGGCTTCCTGTATAGAACGGATGGCACTTTGAGCAAACTTCGACCGTGATTTCGTCCTTTGTTGAGCCTGTTACGAACTCATTGCCGCAGTGACATCTAACCGTTACCTGCTTGTAATCGGGATGGATACCTTTCCTCATTTTTTTCACCTCATTTTATATATTTGTTGATCAATAGCATTCAATCTCATATCTATTTATAGACAACAAACAGATTATAGCATATACTTGCAAATCTTGCAAGATACTATTTTATTATATTTTTCTCCATCATATTAATTCGATTCACAAATGCCGCATTATTTTCAGTCTTTTTCATTAAATCAATTACAAACGGAGTAGTCTCGGATGCGCTTGCATTAGCCGACATTCTTCTCATGGCATATACAGCGTCCATTTCGTCTTTTGAAAGCAGAAGTTCTTCCCTTCTGGTTCCGCTTTTATTTACGTCAATAGCGGGGAATATCCTTCTCTCGGACAGCTTTCTGTCAAGCACAAGCTCCATATTGCCTGTTCCTTTGAACTCCTCAAATATAACCTCGTCCATTTTGCTTCCAGTATCTATGAGGGCTGTGGCTAAAACAGTCAGGCTTCCTCCGTTTTCAATATTTCTTGCTGCTCCAAAAAATTTTTTAGGAAAATAAAGTGCAGATGGGTCCATACCGCCGGAAAGAGTTCTTCCGCTCGGAGGCATTATAAGATTATAGGCTCTCGAAAGTCTTGTTATGCTGTCAAGGAGTATTACAAGGTCCTTGCCCTGTTCTACCATTCTCTTTGCTCTTTCGAGCACCATCTCGGCTACAAGCTTATGATGTTCAGGCTTTTCATCAAAGGTAGAATAAACAATATCCACATTTTCGCCCTCAATGGAGCGCTGAATATCTGTTACTTCCTCAGGCCTTTCGTCAATAAGCAGCATAATCAAGCTTATTTCCTTATGGTTTTTGGTAATGGCATTTGCCATTTTAGTCAAAAGAATAGTTTTTCCAACCTTAGGAGGGGCGACTATCATACCGCGCTGTCCCTTTCCGATTGGAGCAACTATGTCAATAATTCTACCGCTTATTTCGTCCCTTGTTGTTTCAAGCCTTAGTTTTTCACTGGGATAAATTGGCGTTAAGTTCTCAAAAACCGGCCTGCCCACAGCTTTCTGCGGGTTGTCCCCGTTGACGCTTTTAACAAAGAGCAGGGCCCCGTATCTCTCGCCCTCTCTTGCCTGCCTGGTGACACCCTTTACATTGTCTCCTGTACGAAGGTTAAAACGCCTTATCTGCGACTGTGATATGTAAATATCGTTATCACCCTGCTCAAAATTTTCGGTTCGGAGAAAGCCGTATCCGTCGGCCATTATTTCAAGTACGCCTTCGCTTTCGTCCCCTTCGGGAACAGCAGGCTCAGGATCTTTTTCCTGAGCCTTTTCCGCCGCTTCCGAAACATTTATTTCATGTATGGCTATCTTTATGCTTTTTACAAGTTCATCCTTCTTAACTCCGGTAACCCGTTTTATACCGAGCTTTTTAGCTTCCTCACGGAGCTCCGCCAGAGTTTTTCCTTCTAAATCAAGGTACATTATACCCCTCCAAATTATGCTGCAGGTATAGTAAGTGTCATACCCTCTCTGATTTTATCGTTTTCAGTAAGTCCGTTTGCCGTAAGAATTCTGTCATAATAAGAACCGTTTCCGTACATCTTAGTTGCAATTCCCCAGAATGTGTCTCCAGCCTGCACTGTATATGTTTTTGAACCACTGTTTGTATTTGCTGGTGTTGTTTGTGCGCTGCCGCTGCTGTTAGTATCACTAGGTTCAGTTGTATTGCCATCACCGCCGGCATTTCCGCCAAGCTGTGC
>CAUHBX010000091.1 GCA_959604475.1 uncultured Eubacteriales bacterium | reverse complement strand
CGGCGCAGACGCAGAACTATATTAAGCCGATGGTAAATGACGGGGATATTGTTGATATCAAAGACGGAAGGCACCCTTCCGTTGAGAAAATGTCATCTAATGCGTTTATATCAAACGATGTCTATCTTGACAGCGGTGACAACAGGCTTTTAATTATTACAGGTCCCAATATGGCGGGTAAGTCAACGTATATGAGACAGACGGCCATTATAACACTCCTTGCCCAAATAGGCTCGTTTGTGCCGGCCTCACAAGCCGTAATAGGTGTTTGTGACAGAATATTTACAAGGGTGGGCGCATCGGACGACCTGGCCTCAGGTCAGAGTACTTTCATGGTTGAAATGACTGAGGTTGCAAATATTTTAAACAACGCTACTAAAAAGAGTCTTCTTATACTTGACGAAATAGGGCGGGGTACAAGTACCTTTGACGGTCTTTCAATCGCCTGGGCTGTACTTGAGTATATATCTGATATTAAGCAGCTTGGAGCTAAAACATTATTTGCCACACATTACCATGAGCTGACAGAGCTTGAGGGAAAACTTCCGGGCGTTAAAAACTACTGTATAACAGTAAAAGAGGAAGGCGAGGATATAATATTCCTGCGCAAAATTAAACGCGGCGGCGCCGACCACAGCTATGGTGTCCAGGTTGCCAGGCTTGCGGGACTTCCCAATAAAGTAATAAAAAGAGCAAATACAATTCTTAAAAAACTTAATGCCGCTGATATAACTAAGAAAACAAAGAAGCTGGCGGATGAGGCAAAGGAAGCCTCAGAGGAAGCAGCAGTCCAGATAGATATGTTTAACGTACAGGAAACCCAGATTATAGATGAAATAAATAGAATAGACGTTATGGCGCTTACACCGATACAGGCTCTGCAGACACTTTTTGATTTGCAGAACAAAATTAAGGGAATGTGATTGACATGAATAAAATCAGACTTCTTGACAACAGTACAATAAATAAGATTGCGGCGGGAGAGGTTGTCGAAAGGCCTGGCTCCGTAGTCAAGGAACTTATTGAAAACGCCATTGATGCGGGTGCAGGAAATATAACCGTTGAGATAAAGGACGGAGGAACGGCATTTATCCGAATTACCGATGATGGCTGCGGTATTCCTGCCGATGATGTCAAAACAGCATTTTTAAGGCATGCGACAAGCAAAATTCGTTCTGCTGAGGACTTGGAAAGCGTGTTTTCTCTTGGCTTCAGAGGCGAAGCGCTTGCAAGTATCGCGGCGGTATCAAAGGCTGAGATGGTTACAAAAACGAGAGAAGCTGAGGCAGGAATAAGAATAAGAATTAACGGGGGCATACTTGAGTATATCAGGCCGGAGGGGACTTCAAACGGAACGTCTATAACGATAGAGGACATATTCTATAATGTCCCCGCCAGAAGAAAATTTCTTAAAAAGCCGTCGACAGAGGCAGGCTATATTTCTGACGTTGTTATGAAGTTTGTGCTAGGGCATCCCGAAATTTCATTTAAATATATAAATAACGGTACCGTAATAATACATACTTCAGGCAACAGCGATTTAAAAACCGCAGTATACCATGTCTACGGAAAGGATACAGCGTTTAAAATGCTGGATATTTCAGCTCAGAATGACGAAATGAAGCTTTCCGGGTTAATAGGAAGGCCTGAACTTTCAAGGGCTAACAGGAGTTATGAAAATCTGTTTATAAACGGAAGATTTATTAGAAATCAAGTCGTATCGGCCGCTGCCGAGGAAGCATATAAAACAAGGCTGATGATTGGTAAATTCCCGATATATGTGCTTTCTATGGGTGTTGACCCTTCTATGGTAGACGTTAACGTACACCCTGCTAAGCTGGAGGTTCGCTTTAGGGACGAAGACGCTGTTTATAGATTTGTATATGAGAGTATTGTAAATACATTTAAAGACAAAGTCCTTATTAAAGGCGCTGACTGGGAGAGCAAACCCTCCTCCTCTGCTAAGGAATACATAATTCCTCCTGATAAAATAGAAAAGCCAGAACAGCAGAAAATATTTGCTGATATAAATGAAGGGAAAAAAGTGAAGGAAAAAGGCTTGCCATCTTTAAAAGATGAGGCCGCCGGATTTGTGAAATTTAATACAGCTGTATCGGATAACGATAGGAAATACGCCGAAATGCTTTTAAAAGGAATAAAATCAGATGTCGTAAACGAACCTAAGGCAGAATATGCTGTAGGCGGCACTGAGCTTATTGAAGAGCATAAACAGATGGTTGAAAAAATAAAGGAATCTATACAGGAGCGTAAAGTCGAAATTGAATACGCGGAGGAGCCTTCTGGTATCAATGAAGAACTCAGAGAATTTTCTGATGAAAAGCCGTTTTTTGAAAATTACAGGATAATCGGACAAGTTTTCTCAACCTATTGGATAATAGAACAGAACAGCAGCTTATTTATTATTGACCAGCACGCTGCTCATGAAAGAATACTTTTTGAGGAAT
The DNA here is from genome assembly GCA_959604475.1 of uncultured Eubacteriales bacterium. GTDB lineage: Bacteria > Bacillota > Clostridia > Lachnospirales > Anaerotignaceae > Metalachnospira. The sequence goes on along the minus strand of CAUHBX010000091.1, from coordinate 2,855 downwards.
TTTCAGATAAATTTAGGGAAGGCAAAATTATCTCCCAGAACCTTGTTGCAGGTGAGAGGCTTATATTAAGCGACGCGGAAAAGGATATTTTTAGGGATAACATAAAAGAATTTGAAGGCTTTGGATTTAAATTTTCCGAGAAAAACGGAGAGTTTTATGTGCTCGGTGTTCCTTATTTATTCGATAAGCCTGCTTCTACTTCGTTTTTAATGGATATAATTGATTCTATAAAGAATGAGAATATAAAAAATATTTATGACAAAAAGCTTTTAAGCTTGGCGACAATGGCGTGCAAAGCTGCTGTAAAGGGCGGCGACGTGCTGACTATAAAAGAGGCTGAGGGATTGATTGTAAAGCTTCTATCTCTCAAAAATCCGTTCAGCTGCCCCCATGGAAGGCCTACAATTATAGAGCTGACAGAATATGAACTTGAAAAAAAGTTTAAAAGAATACAGTAGGTGATAAAGCAATGAAAAAACCTCTTATTGTAATAGCAGGGCCGACAGCCTGCGGAAAAACGGATTTATCTATAATGCTGGCGCAGAAAATTGGCGGGGAGATAATATCCGGAGATTCAATGCAGGTTTATAAATTTATGGATATTGGAACGGCAAAGCCAACGGCGGAAGAAATGTGCGGGATACCGCACTTTCTTATTGATGAGATAAATCCTGACGAGCAGTATAACGTGATGGTTTTTCAGAAAAAGGCCAAGGAATATATGCAGGGCATATATGGCCGTGGGCACATCCCTATGATTGTTGGAGGCACAGGATTTTATATAAATGCCCTGGTGTATGACAACGATTTTACTGAGGAAACGGGCTCTGCTATTCGTGACGAGTTATATGACATTGCAAAAAATGAGGGGACGGGGAGACTTCATAAGATGCTTGAGGATGTTGACCCTGAATATGCACGGATTATACACCCCAACAATATAAAAAGAGTAGCAAGGGCGCTGGAATATTACAGGCTTACAGGCGAGAAAATGTCTGAACATAATAAGAATGCTAAAGAGAAGGAATCGCCATATAATCTTGCTTTTTTTGTTCTCAATATGGATAGGGACAAGCTTTATGACAGAATAGATATGCGCGTGGATACTATGATGGAAAATGGGCTTGAAGAGGAAGTAAGAGGCCTTATAAATATGGGATATTCAACAGAACTGGTAAGTATGCAGGGTCTTGGCTACAAAGAATTTATCCCTTATTTTAAAGGGGAAATAACGCTGGAAAAAGCAGTTGATGATATTAAAAAATATACCAGACATTTTGCAAAAAGGCAGCTGACATGGTTCGGAAGGCAGACACAGGGAACATGGATTGACATGACAAACAAAGATAAGGATGCCGCTATTGAAATAATGGTAGACGAACTTAAAAATAAGAAAATAATCTAATTCAGGTGGAAAGTAATATGTACAATGAGAATATAACTGGTTTTCTTAAAGAAAACTATGGAATTTCGGAAGATATAATTAAAATGGCCGAAAGGGCTGAGGCTGAGCTTAATGATAAGTTTTCCCATATAGACCTTATTACCGAATATAATCAGTACAAGGTTCTTAATGCAATGCAGAAAAACAGGCTCAGCGATGTTCATTTTGCCGGAACAACTGGCTACGGCTATAATGACTTGGGCAGAGAAGCTTTAGAACAGATTTATGCCGATGTATTTCATGCTGAGTCCGGACTTGTACGCCCACAGGTAATATCGGGAACACACGCCCTTACTGTGGCTTTGGCAGGAAATCTGAGGCCGGGAGATGAAATTTTTTCCCCTGTAGGGCTTCCATATGATACTCTTCAGGGGGTTATAGGCATAAGAAAAGAAAAAGGCTGTCTGGCGGAATACGGAATAACCTACAGCCAGAAGGAATTGCTTGAAGACGGCTCCTTTGACTATGCCGGTATTAAGGAAGCTCTCACAAACAAAAAAATTAGGCTTGTTGAAATTCAGCGGTCCAGAGGGTACGCATGGAGGGAATCTTTCACAATAGATAAAATAGGAGAGCTGATTTCATTTATAAAAGAGCAGCGTCCCGACGTAATTTGTATGGTTGATAACTGCTACGGAGAGTTTGTGGAAACATCAGAGCCAACTGATGTCGGGGCAGATCTCTGTGTCGGTTCGCTTATAAAAAATCCGGGGGGCGGAATGGCTCCGATTGGCGGGTATATCGTAGGCAAAGAAGAATATGTGGAAAATGCTGCATATAGGCTTACTGCTCCCGGAATGGGTAAGGAGGTAGGCGCAACCCTTGGGGTAACACCTATGCTTATCCAGGGACTTTTTATGGCTCCGCAGGTTGTTTGCGGAAGTGTTAAAGGCGCTGTTTTTGCAGCAAAGCTTTTTGAGAATCTTGGGATAGACGTGCTTCCGCCTTCAGATGCCAAAAGAGGCGACATTGTCCAGTCTATTAAAATGGGTTCTGCTGAAAAGGTTATCGCATTTTGTGAGGGGATTCAGAAGGGTGCGCCGGTAGACAGCTATGTCACGCCGGAACCATGGGCTATGCCCGGCTATGACTGTGATGTTATAATGGCCGCCGGAGCATTTATCCAGGGCGCTTCTATAGAGCTTAGCGCTGACGCGCCGATTAAGCCGCCATATATTGTTTATATGCAGGGCGGGCTTAGCTGGCACCATGCAAAGATAGGAATAATGACAGGAATTCAGACAATGAAGGACAAGGGACTTATCTGAAAGGAGCCTGCATATGAAATTTTTAAAGAGACTGGCGGCAATGACAATTGCCGCTGTTACAGCAATATCTGTTACCGCCTTTGCCGATACTCCCGCCGCCCCGGAGGTTAGTGCTAAAAGCACCGTGCTGATAAATGCGGATA
>CAUHBX010000090.1 GCA_959604475.1 uncultured Eubacteriales bacterium | reverse complement strand
ACAGCTTGGTATAAATGATGATTCAATAAAGACATGGGACAGCGCAAAGGTCTGGGGAGCACTTCCCTCAGAAATTACAATTACAAAGGGTAGTGTTATTTTCCCCAGAATAGATATTAAAAAAGAACTTGATGAGCTTGAAACTGCCATGAAGGCCGCGCAGGCCTCTTCTATTGCCAACCAGGAAAAGGCTGAAGAAGAAAGCAAGGCTTCCGAAATTACAATAGACGATTTTGATAAGATTGAGCTTAAGGTTGGAACCGTTGTTGCCTCTGAAAGGATGCCAGGCTCTAAAAAGCTTCTTAAAAACCAGATAAAAATCGGAAATGAGACAAGGCAGATTTTATCCGGTCTATATCCCAACTACACTCCTGAGGAAATGGTTGGAAAGAAGGTTATCGTCCTTACTAATCTTGCACCAAGAAAAATGATGGGTGAAATGAGCTGCGGAATGATACTTGTAGCAGAAGATGAAAACGGCCAGCTTTCAATGGCGACAGTCGATAAGGCTGACTTTGCAGACGGTTCATCACTCAGCTGATAGAAATTAATCGTGGAAGTGCAAAATTGCACTTCCACTTTTTTAAAGGAGAAGTAAATTTGTATTTTGAATCACACGCACATTATGACGACGAAAGATTTGATGATGACAGAGATGAACTACTGTCCTCATTCCCGGACGAAGGAATTGAGACTGTTATTAACTCATCCTCAGATATAGACAGCTCAAAGGCATCAATAGCATTGGCCGAAAAATACCCTTTCTTTTACGCATCTGTCGGAGTGCATCCACATGAGGTCGGTAAAATGGTCGAGCAAGATATAGAAACATTAAAAATGCTGTCAAAGCATCCCAAGGTTGTGGCTGTCGGTGAAGTCGGGCTTGATTACTATTATGACTTGTCACCGAGAGATGAACAGCGCTACTGGTTTAAACGCCAGCTTGAATTGGCTGATGAGCTTAATCTTCCTATAATCGTTCATTCAAGGGACGCTGCCCAGGAATGCTTCGATATAATAAAGGCAAGCAAAGTCAGAAACGGTGTTATCCACTGCTACAGCGGAAGCGCCCAAATGGCAAAGGACTATATTGATATGGGATTTTATATAGGAATAGGAGGAAGCTTGACATTTAAAAACAATAAGAAAACAGTTGAAGTTGTCGAACAGATACCAATGGACAAAATTTTAATTGAGACTGATGCCCCATACCTTGCACCGGTCCCCTACCGAGGCAGAAGAAACGATTCGCGCCTTTTAAAATATGTGGTCGAAAAAATAGGAAATATTAAAAATCTTCCCGAAATTGATGTGTGCAATATTACCAAAAATAACGCTAAAAGGCTGTTTATAAAATAATTGTTGCATAGTTGTTACATTTGTGTTAATATATTATTCGTGTATAGATTAAAGAGCATATTAAACCATGCTCTTTTATAGTTCATCGCCAAATATTTTTCATGCAAATGCATTAATCAAGGAGAGTTAGTCAGTAAGAAACCCTCGGACTTTGCAGATATATATATCAGCATCCGGTGTGGGCCGCTGGTTTTTTAGTCAGCGGAATTAAGCAGCATTTCCCGCATGCTTCATTGGGAGATGCCTATTAAGGAGGAAACTATGACAAAACGACTTAGAGTAATTGCTATCGTGATTGGGTTATTGGCATTGTTGAGCGGAAGTGTTTCCGCTTACAGCGAAGAAAATTTGAGTGTAACAATTATTGAAGGAAAAAACAAATCAACAGCTAACTTAACTGAGCCGGTTTCAGTTGAAAAACTTCTTGAACTTCAGGAAATCACAATTTCAGAAGATGATGAACTTAACTATGCCCTTGATTATATTGTGAATGATGGAGATATAATTGAAATCAAACCCTCTATTCACGTTATGATCGACTATGATGGAGTTCCCAGAATGGTACGTACTACTTCCCTTACCGTTGGCGAACTACTTGAAAGCCTTTCAGGCGACTATGAAAACCGTCAATATTATCTGCCCGATGATATTACGGAAAAAACCAATTTGACAGACGGTATGACTATTGAATTGTCGTCAAGTCTTGTTAAAGAGGTTACAACCTATGAAAAAATTGAAAAATCAATAGAATACAAGGATACAGAGGATCTTGCAGAGGGTACCGAAAGAGTAATACAGGAAGGTGCCGATGGACTTGTTGAGGTTGTAAGTGAAGAAACTTATGTCGGGGGTGAACTCACTGATACAAACGAGATAAGCCGAGAAGTGGTAACCGAGCCTGTAAATGCTATTATTGAAAGAGGTACCGCCAGTATGGTATCAACTCCTGTAGGCGACTTTAAATATTCTAAGGCGCTTACAGTTGTGGCAACGGGCTACACCCAGTATGATGAAGGCTGTACTTCGACCACCGCTACCGGAACGGCGGCGGTACGAGGAGCCGTAGCAGTTGATCCAAGTGTAATTCCTCTTGGCACTAAGCTATATATTCCCGGATATGGAATGGCTACTGCCGAGGATACAGGAGGAGCAATAGACGGCTACCGTATCGACCTTTGTTACAACTCCGTTAACGAGGCGTTTGCCTGGGGCAGACAAACCCTAACGGTTTACATTCTTCAATAAAATAAACACAATCACAAAAAGGCGTCCATAAACATGGGCGCCTTTTGCTTATCGTTCTTTTTTAAAAATTATTATCTTTTAGTAAAATATAGCTTGATTTTTCCAACTATATGTTGTATTATATTCTTAATTAAAACAACATCTTGATTATTGGAGGAAGATAATTATGGCTAATATAACAGTTCTAAACGGTACTATGGAACAAAAAGAAATTGACCAGTATGTAAACCTTATCTTAAAGGATAATCCAACAAGGAAGCTCGATAATCTTGAGCTTTCAATCGACGGAGACTTTATTAATATGAAGTACACATTTAAGCCTCTTAATTTTGACAGAATTCGCCGTATTACAGGTTATCTTGTTGGAACAATGGACAGATGGAATGATGCTAAAACATCTGAGGAACATGACAGAGTAAAACACAGCTTATCTCTTGATTAATATAAAAGCTGCTTTTTAAAATTCCCAAATATATCGCTAAGAATTAATTAAAACCGCCGTAAAAAATTTTCGCGGCGGTTTTATTAACCTATTTTTGCCCATTTTTCAAACTCATCTATTGGCATTGGCTTTGAAAAGTAATAGCCCTGCACCATGCGGCAGTTAATTTTTTTCAGAAACTCAATCTGCTCTTCAGTTTCGATTCCTTCAGCTACAGTGTCAATACCAAGCCTTGAAGCTAATTCCGTTATACATGATAAGATGATTTCAGACCTTTCGGACTTTTTGCCCATAAAAAAGCTTCGGTCTATTTTTATAGTGTCTATATTAAATTCTTTTAATAGGCCTAAAGAAGAAAAACCTGCTCCAAAATCGTCAAGTGAACACAGGAACCCCATTTGATGCATCTCATCTATTTGTTCTTTAATAAATTTTATGTCATTTTCATATAAAAATATAGACTCAGTAATCTCCAGCTCTATATATCCGTCAGGTATATTATAAGAATCTGCTATACGCTTTAATTCGCTTAAAAATTCTGGGTTCTTAAAATGAAGCCTTGACAAATTGACGGCTACCTTTATTTTTATGTCTTTTTTAATCCATGTTTCAAGTAGCTCGCAAACCTTTTCGAAAACATAAATATCAAGCTTTATAATATATCCATTCTTCTCAAAAATCGGTATAAATTCATCAGGCGGGATAAAGCCGCGCTCCTTGTTGTACCATCTCACCAGCGCTTCGGCGCTTTCCGTTCTCCTACTGTCCAGCCGTACCTTTGGCTGGAGAAAAATCCTGAATTCATCGCAAGCAAGCGCGTCGCTGAATGCTGAAGACATTTCATACTCTTTCCTGAGCTTTTCCATAAATGAATCATCATAGAAGACACATTTTCCTTCATTTTCGTCTGTACTGTTTCGGCATGCTGTTTTAGCCCTGTCATGTATTAATGTCATATCCATAGTCTTATCATTTACAATGTATACGCCTATTAAAAATTCAATATTATAAGACTCTTTTTCTGAATTATTGAAGGAGTTTATATCCTTTATTATATAGTCCAGCCTATTTTCTATTAAGCATTTATTATTCTCATGCAAACATAAAGAAAAATGGTCCATTTCACTTCTTGCCGCCAATTCATCAGCGTATATATTTTTCTTTAATACGCCCATTACGTATTTGAGCGTTTTATCCCCTTCAGAACTACCATATCTTTCATTAATTAATTTAAAATTCTTTATGTTTAGATGTACAATTGAATAACTGTTTTCCGGCGCATTTTTGATGATTTCTGCGCATCTAAAATTAAATGCTAAGTTATTCATTTCTCCGGTTAAAAAATCTGTAAACGCCAAATCCTCCAGTATTTTATGGTTTAAGCGATTATAATACAGAAGAAGTATAATAATGAATATAAAAATTGCAGTTACAACTGCTACAAGTATGAACATATATGATATGTAAGTGTTAGTATCATGTGATAAAATGTCCGCTTTAACTAAGGTTAGTACGACCCAGTCATTTGTATTTAATGAATTGTACGCCATAACGACATCATCATTTTTAACAGTTGTAAATGTTATAGTCCCGTCGATATGCTCTCTCATATTAGTTTGCATATGCTCAACATCACGTACAACATCTAAGTCCGACTTTGACTTGAAAATATCTTCAAGCGCCATAAAAGGCTCTAGGTCAGTTGGTGATATAATAACATTTCCGTCACAGTCAGTAATGCATATTAATCCATTTCCCTCAAAACAGTTTGTTTTAAGAATATTCTGCATGGATTCCTTATATATAACACCTCCCAAGACACCTGCTATTATTCCTTCATGATATATTGGGACGCTGTAAAGCAAGCTCTGTCCGTCTAAAAAAGAGACTCCCTCTCTTCCGTTAAATGAATCGACAACGCCCGTCAAATTTATTATATCAATTTCAGCTCCGTCTGTGCTAAAATAATTACCACTCCGGTCAGTAACGATTAAGGAGTTAAAGTTAAGCAGTTCCGCTTTTCTATTCATGTACGCTTTCAGTTCGTCTTTATCTTCCTCGAAACTTATTCTGGAGATACTGTCTTCAACCATTTCCAGGTCCTTAGTTATATTTAAAAGTCTGTCGTCAACATAAGCCGTTACCTGAGATGATACGTCACTTACATAACCTTTTGTCTTTTCGTCTATAGCAGTTTGAAGCTTGACCGTTGTTGTAATAATGATTAAAGAAACAGCAGCAATAATAAGAGCAAAAATTGTAATCAGTTTATTATTTAATTTGAGTGATACCTT
>CAUHBX010000089.1 GCA_959604475.1 uncultured Eubacteriales bacterium | reverse complement strand
TTTCAAGCCTTGTACCTTCATTAAAAATTGAGTATGTTGTGCCGTCTATTGTTATAGAATCAAAAATACCTTCTGCATTAACCTTTGGAACGGGTTTCGCTGTAAATTCAGCTTCATCCTCTCCAGTTTCTATATTAGTAAACGGCGAGGACGTAAGGTAGGCGTTTCTTACATAAAGACTGCATGGGGTTGATGAGTCATAGGTTGTGTAATAAAGTCCTGATATATCGTTTCCTATGAAATAAAAGTATACTGTTCCTGCCGCTTCTTTATTAAAGTATAAAAGCTCGGCAGTGGCTTTTACACAATTTCTGCCGGCATCCTTACTCATATTGTATCCGCTTTGATTTGAACATTGGAGTATTTCTTCATCATCTGGAACTGTGCTTTCTTCATATATAATTGTGTCGGAATTATATCTCCAGTAAAATGAATTAAGCGTAGTTTCTATAAGAGCATCGTATGAGTCCTCTCTTTCATCTGAAATAGCTGGAACGGCTTCACTGTCTTCTCCTGAGGCGGAAGCACAGCCGGACAATGCAAAAAATAAAAGAAAGAGTATGCCTAATATTTTAATCCTCATAAAAATCACCCCATTACTGAATTACATTTAATAATATCATAAAAGGGTGATAAATTCAATTATTTGAAGAAAAGAGCCGAAGCAAGCATAAATGACACCGCTATGCCCGACAAATTAGCTATCAAGGCACAGACAGCGGTGTATTTAGTATTCTTAAGTCCGCCTGCGCTTGAATAAATACTAAGGGTATAAAACACTGTTTCGGTACAGGACATCATTATAGAGGCGGCTATACCGCAAAGTGAGTCAGGGCCGAGATTTTTGAATATATCCAGAAGTATTCCAGTGGCGGCAGAAGATGAAAACATTTTCATTATTCCTAAGGATACAAGTTCATTGGGAAATCCGACAGCTTCGGTCAAGGGGTTGAACAGAGAAATAAGGATATCCATAGCACCGGAGGCACGGAATATGCCAACAGCCATTATCAGACCTATCAGAGACGGCAGAATTCCAGCCACAGTCTTAAGCCCATCCTTGGCTCCCTCAGTAAAGGCTGAATAAATATCGGTTTTTGCGCAAAATCCACAGGCAATTATTATAACAAATAAAAGGGGCAGGATAATCTGGGATATGTAGTTGACTACGCTCATTTTTTCACGCACCTTTCAGCCGCCTTAACAGCCAGTATTCCTATAATTGTAGATATTGCTGTGGCCACTATTCCTGGAAATATTATATCAGCCGGAGCGGGGGAGCCGTACTGTGTCCTATAGGCTATTATATTTATAGTTATCAGCTGGACGGAGGACATGTTTATAACCATAAACATACACATTGATTTTGAAGCCGTTTTTTTGTGTCCGTTAAGCTCAGCAAGACTTTCCATTGCGGAAATTCCGGCAGGAGTTGCAGCCCAGCCCAGACCGAAAATATTGGCAACGATATTTGTAGAAATATGATTAAGTGCTGGATGGTTTTTTGGTATTTCCGGGAAAAGACGCCCGATAACGGGATACATACGCTTAGTCAGGGCTCCTGTTATGCCTGATTTTTCGGCTATTTTCATCATTCCGCACCATATAGATACAATTCCGCACATAGTAAACGCTATATTGACAGCGTCCTTTCCCGACGCAATTACAGCATTTGTCAATTCGGAGATATTGCCGGTAAGAAATGAAACCAGCACTCCAATAATTATCATAGACCCCCATATAATATTCATACAGCTTTGTCCACCTCCGTTAGTTTATATATTTTTATTAAGATACGGTTAATATTATTATCGCAGGATTACAAATATTATTACAAATATTGACATAAAGAACATAAATTGATATGATTATTTGGAAATGTTTTCACGAGTAGACTAATAGCAGTGTGAGGGAGGAGATAGCATGAAATCAACCGGTATAGTAAGAAGAGTGGATGAGCTGGGACGTATTGTTCTGCCTATCGAGCTAAGAAGAAGTCTTAACATAAATGAAAGAGATACTCTTGAGATTTTTGTAGACGATGAAAGAATAATACTTAAGAAATATGAGCCGGCGGACATATTTACAGGAAGCATGGATGACCTTATCGAGTATAAGGGAAAGAAGGTTTCAAAGGAATCTATAATTGAAATGGCTAAAATGGCTAATTTGAAAATTTCCGAATAAATATGAAAAACCCCGAAAAGCAAGCTTTCCGGGGTTTTTGTTATTTTATATATTCGTCTATTTTCTTTGATATTTCACTGGGAGGGAGCGCTCCTACAATCCTTCCGGCCTCTTCTCCGTTTTTAAATACAAGCATAGAGGGCACGCTGAATACATTGTATTTCATAGCAAGGCTTTCGGCAGTATCAATATCAAGCTTTGCAAACTTTACTTTTCCTTCGTAATCGTTTGACATTTTCTCAAGCACAGGGCCGACCATTTTGCAGGGGCCGCACCATGTGGCGAAGAAATCTACAAGTACTGGCTCAGATGATTTAATTACTTCATTTTCAAATGTTTCTGGTGTAATAACTTTAATCATTTTAGTGCTCCTTTCTCTTTGGGTAAAAATTAATTGTGGCTGAGAAAAAAATAATTGTAAGCAATAACTTTGCTAAATTTTTTCATTAATAAGTATTTGGAGTTGAATAATAAAATATTCATGGGGTAATAATATAATCGAGGATGTTGTTTATCCCCCAATATTACAGCATCCTTTCTACTTCTTCCCCTTATTGTTACGCAAAGGCGCCCATTCGGGCGTCTTTGTTTTTTATATCACAGGGATTAATACTTTTCAATATCTATCTTAGCAGGTGTGTAAGTCTGTTTAAGAGTCTTAATACATATTTTTTCAAATTTGTCTGTTATATCGCTTACGTAAAATACATTTATTGGTTTATCACTTCCGTCGTTTAGCATATCCTTGTTTTCAAGAATTTCTTTTATGCTTTCGGCGGTATTTTTGGCAGGGTCCACAATTTTAACAGCCTCACCAATTGTCTCTCCTATACACTGCTTAAGCAAAGGGTAATGGGTGCACCCAAGAAGAAGGGTATCAATTCCGCAGCCTATCAGCTCATTGAGATATATTTCAGCCGTAAGCCTGGCCACATTATTATCATACCAGCCTTCCTCAGCCAGTGGAACAAAAAGAGGACATGGCTTAGAAAACACCTCAATGCTGTTGTCGGCCTTATGGATAAGCTTTGTATACATACCGCTGCGCACAGTGGCCTCAGTACCAATAATACCTACCTTTTTATTTTTGGTAGTATCAATAACGCTTTTGACTCCAGGCTCTACAACCCCGACAAATGGAATGTCAAAGGCCTTATTAAGTTCGTCAAGGGAATTTGAGGACACTGTATTGCAGGCTATTATAATAGCCTTTACGTTTTTTGTCATTAAAAAGCGGACTATCTGCTTGGAATATTTGGTAACCACGTCTTTTGATTTCGCTCCATAGGGGACTCTCGCTGTGTCCCCGAAATATACTATATTTTCATTGGGAAGCGATTTTACTATTTCCTTGACGACGGTCAGTCCTCCTACTCCGGAATCAAATATACCTATCGGTCTGTTGTCCATTGGGCTACCTCCGTTATTTACAGCCGAATTTTTCAAGGGCAAGGTCGATTAATTCATCCAGGAGAACATTCATAGGCTTTCCGCACGACGACCACAGCATGCTGTACATGCTTATCGGAGTAAAGCCGGGGAGTGTGTTAAGCTCGTTGAATATGACGTTTTCTGTTTCGTTTTCAACAAAGAAATCCACCCTTGCCAGACCGCTTCCGTCAACGGCTTTAAATACTTTAACAGCCATATTTCGGATTTCGTCCTGCTTTTCCTTGGATATAACAGCTGGTACAACCGTTTTGGACTCGGAATTATTATATTTTGCATCGTAATCATAAAATTCAGCGGCGGCTATTATTTCACCTACGCATGAAGCTTCTATACGGCTTCCGTTTCCGAGAACCGCACATTCAATCTCACGTCCTACAACAGCCTTTTCCACTACAATTTTACTATCATGCGCAGCAGCAAGCTTAAGTCCTTCTATAAGCTCATCTTTATTATGCGCCTTTGTTATTCCAACGGACGAGCCGGCGTTAGCAGGCTTAACAAAGCATGGATATCCAAGCTTTTTTTCTATTTTGGCAGCGGTAGTTTTAATCCTTTTAATATCATCTGACCTTACCTCTACATATTTGGCCTGAGGTATTTTAGCGCTTTTGGCAACGATTTTTGTAAATGCCTTATCCATAGATACGCTGGAAGAAAGAACTCCGTTTCCCACATAGGGGATTTGGGCCATTTCAAAAAGACCCTGTATTGTACCGTCCTCTCCATATTTTCCGTGAAGAACCGGAAAAGCTAAATCTATGGGAATTATTTTTACTTTTCCTCCGACTATTTTAAGAAGGCCCTTCTGAGAAGCGTCAGGGCTTAATACTGCGGGAGTGCCGAATTTTTCCCATTCGCCGTTTTTAATATTTTCAACCGGTCCATTATATATCATCCACTTTCCTGACTTGGTTATGCCAAGCGGAATAACAAAATATTTTTCCGGGTCAAGATTTGAAATTATTGTGGAAGCGGACACTCTGGAAACCTCATGCTCCGAGGACTGGCCGCCGAAAATTACCGCAACTGTTAGCTTATTCAATGATATCCCTCTCTCTTTATTATAAAGAAATTATATTCGAATATATATCTGAATACATTATTACTATTATATTCAAAAATGCAGTTCTTGACAATAGCATAGATTATAGATTATAATGTTTAAGCATTTTAAAATAATAAATACACAAAATGTGTTAAAAATTTCCATGCTAGCCGGGGAGGTAGCGGCGCCCTGTACCCACAATCCGCTATAGTGGGGGTGATGCCTGTTTTGCGGCTGTTTTTGTTTTGCGGCTGCCCTGCCAAATTGGTGTTGAAAGGCTGAGTCTTGTGCAATAGGAACCTGCGAACCGTGTCAGATCCGGAAGGAAGCAGCACTAAACAGTCATTTCTATGTGCCACGAGGTCGCTTGGTCCGAGCTGGTAAAGCAGGTAACGCGCAGAGCATACAGACAAGAAGCAGGCGCATGGATCCTTATAAATGTAAATGATTAAGCTGTAAAACTTTTGTTTTACAGCTTTTTTTATTTAAGTTTTATGTAATGTTTATCAATCGTTAATATTTAGGTGCTATAATCTTCACGAAAAAATAATACGATTCATAATATATGAGCAGATAAAAAATAATTTTTATCGATTAAACGGGAGATATTACATATTGATGAATATAAAACGGAGGTAAACGCACGTGAAAACGTCCA
>CAUHBX010000088.1 GCA_959604475.1 uncultured Eubacteriales bacterium | reverse complement strand
ATAAATAACGGCAACTCCCTTTTCCTTCTGCTCATTTATAAGGTGATAAATGGTATATGACGTATTAATGTCAAGTCCCCTGACCGCATAGGCAGTCATCAGCACTGATGGTGCATTCTCAATCTCACGCCCCACAAGCACCTTCTGAACATTTCCTCCAGAAAGGCGCCTTATAGGCGTTGATAAACCAGGAGTTACAACCTTAAGCTCGTCAACAATTTTTTCCGTTTTCTTTTTGGGTTCCTTTCTGTTAACAAACGAGCCCTTTCCGTCCAGATAGCTTCTGAGCATAACATTGTCAGTTAAATCCATATTGGCTACAAGCCCCATTCCCAGTCTGTCCTCGGGGACAAAAGAGAGGGCAACCCCGGCCTTTCTTATTTCCAAAGGAGTTTTTCCGATTAGCTCTTCCTCTTCGCCGTTTTCGTTATAGTATGTAATACTGCCTTTTTCAATCATCTGAAGTCCCGCAACAGCCTCTAGAAGCTCCTTCTGTCCGCTTCCCGCAATTCCGGCTATTCCAAGCACTTCTCCCCCGTAGGCTTCAAAGGATATATCGTCAAGGGTCTTAAACTTATTTTTATCCAGACATGTGAGGTTTCTAACTTCAAGCCTTTTTATCGGATTTACCGGCTCTTTTCTTCCTATATCTAAGGTTACCTTCTCTCCTACCATCATCTCGGTAAGCGAAAGCTCCGTTGCTTCCTTTGTCAGTACTGTGCCGATGTACTCTCCCTTTCTTAGTACAGCAACCCTGTCGGAAAGAGAAAGCACCTCATGCAGTTTATGAGTTATTATAATAATTGCTTTCCCATCGTTTCTCATGTTGCGCAGAACCTCAAACAATCTGTCCGTTTCCTGTGGTGTAAGGACAGCCGTAGGTTCATCAAGAATAAGTATATTTGCCCCCCTGTAGAGCATTTTTACAATCTCAACAGTCTGCTTCTCTGAAACCGACATATTGTATATCTTTTTTGCCGGGTCCAAATCAAAGCCGTATTTTTTTACAAGGTCATTTATTTTTTCCATGACCTCATTCATCTTTATAATTTCCTTACCGGGAAGTCCAAGAATTATATTCTCGGCCGCCGTAAAGGTTTCAATCAGTTTAAAATGCTGGTGAATCATTCCTATGCCCAGCTCAAAGGCATCTGCCGGACATGTTATTTTAACCTCTTTGCCGTCAACAAATATTTCTCCCTCATCAGGAAAATAAATTCCGGCAAGCATATTCATAAGTGTCGTTTTTCCGCTTCCGTTTTCGCCTAAAAGAGAAAGAATTTCCCCCTTCCTTACTTCAAGCGAAATATCCTTATTAGCAATAACCTCGCCAAAGTACTTGCTTATTTTTTTAAGTTCTATCGCGTTTGACTTATCCAATGCTGCGCCCCCTCTCTTTGCTCTTTAAAACGGAATAAGGGCAGGGCTGCCCGATTTGGTTTAGGCCACCCTGCCCTGAATTTTAAAATCTATTAATATACTGTATTGAGCTCTGTTATACCGTCAATAACGAATGTGAAAGCAGGAGCCGAACCAAGTTCGGATTCCATAAAGTATCCGTCAGGACTGATATACTCGTTTCCGTTAAAACCTTCAAGGTCTTTTGTAGATGTGATTGTTTCACCGCCAACAGTCCATTTTGAAGTATCAAATACTTTCAGAGAACCGTCGTCAATAGCAGCCCAAACTTCGTCAACCTTTTCCTCTGTACCCTCAGCAATAGCAACAGTGTTAAGCTCTGTAAGGTAAACAGCGTTGTCAGCATGGCCGTGGCACCAGTCAACAGGGATTGCTTCTCCCTTAAGCATGCAGTCAACAGCATATGTTACATAAGAGCCCCAGTTTATTGTTGATGATGTAAGCGCGTAATTGGGGGCAGCCTCAATCATGGATACGTTATATCCAACGTCGCATACGCCCGCAGCTTCGCAAGCTGTAGCAGCGCCTGTTGTATCGGCGTGCTGGCTGATAAGTACGCAGCCGTTGGCAATAAGAGCCTCAGCTGTTTCTTTTTCAAGAGCCTGGTCAGCCCATGAGCCTGTGTATTTAACTTCCATTGTTACATTAGGGCAGATTGATCTTACGCCGAGGAAGTAAGCTGTATAGCCAGATTTAACCTCTGCATATGAGTAAGCGCCTACATAACCGATTTTAGCGTCTGTGTCAGCACCGTAGAGCTCTGCAAGCTTCATACCGGCAACAACACCCGCAACATAACGGGCTTCATAGATATTTGCAAAGTAGTTGTGAACATTGGCAAGACCGCTTGTTGCAGCCTGATATCCTGTAGCATGGCAGAACTGAATGTCAGGATATTCCTCTGCTGCCTGAAGTACGTAGTCCTCAAAGCCAAAGCTGTTAGCGAAGATGATGTCACAGCCCTGCTCAGCAAGGTCTACAGCGGCATCATAACATGCTTCATTTTCCGGGATGTTCCACTTGAAAATAAGCTGTTCGTCAGTAAGTCCAAGAGCTTCCTTCATTTCCTGTGCGCCAACATAATGAGCATATGTATAGCCTTCGTTTTCATCACCTATGTAGATGAAGCCAACCTTGATGTCGCTTGCCGCAATACCCGTCGATTCTGTGTTTTCTGTGTTTTCCTTATCAGCGGGTTCTTCAGTTTTTGATGAAGAATTACCGCAGCCAGCCACACCGAGAATCATTACGGCAGATAAAAGAACTGCTAAAAACTTTTTCATTCTTAATCCTCCTAAATCTTCTTTTCCTACATTTTCCTCTTCTGTTGCCTATATAATCCGCTTTAACGGCATTATATCTTCTTCATAATTTATACATATATT
Source organism: uncultured Eubacteriales bacterium (assembly GCA_959604475.1). Classification (GTDB taxonomy): domain Bacteria; phylum Bacillota; class Clostridia; order Lachnospirales; family Anaerotignaceae; genus Metalachnospira. The sequence continues at coordinate 2,593 of CAUHBX010000088.1, read as the reverse complement.
ATAATCTAATTTAACAAATAAAGTCAATTATAAATACTACTGATAGATTTTCACCATAATATGAAATTTTGTCTGATTTAGACTAAGAAAATTAATATTGTATTATTTTTCAAAAGTCCCTGCAACAGTCTTAAGCTTATCGGCTATGCTTATATGCTGCGGACAGATTTCCTCACACTTGCGGCACGCAACACAGGCTGACGCCTTTTGGCCGAACATCGGCACCCACTCATTATATCTTGCCTTTTCATACTCGAAGCTGCCGTCTGTCTTATAATTGTTGTAAACGAGGAAGTTATATGGAATTCCGACTCCCTTAGGGCACGGCAGGCAGTATGAACAGCCCGTGCATGGAATTGTATCGTATCCTGCAAATATCTTCTGTGCCTTTTCAATGATTTTGAGTCCTTCACCTTCAAGCATGCCCGCCGAGGAACGCGCCGCATATTTTAAATTCTGCTCAATCTGCTCCTCATTGCTCATACCGCTGAGTACTACAGAAACCTCAGGCATATTCCAGAGATAATCCAAACCCCACTCTACCGGTGTTTTCCCTGTCCCTTCAAAAAGCTTTTTGACAGGTCCAGGAACATCAGCCAAAAATCCTCCTCTTAAGGGCTCCATAATCGCTACTCCCATGCCCTTGGCGGCAGCATACTTAAGCCCCTCAATTCCCGCCTGATATTTTGTATCAAGATAGTTAAGCTGAATCTGGCAGAAGTCCCAATTATAGCTGTCGCAGATGTTCTTAAATACATCCAGCTTATCATGGAATGAAAAACCTATATACTTTATTTTTCCTGCAGCTTTTGCAGCCTCAAGCCTTTCCATAACGCCATATCTGAGAACCTTTTTTTCAAACGCGATTGCGTTCATAGCATGGAGCAGATAAAAATCAATATGGTCTGTCTGAAGCCTTGAAAGCTGTTTATCAAGTATTGTATCAAAATCATCTCCGCTTTTAAACATCCAAGCCGGCGCCTTTGTAGCAAGGAATACCCTTTCACGGTAGCCGTCCAAAAGAGCCTTTCCTGTTATTTTTTCACTGTTTCCGTTATGGTAATTAAAGGCGGTATCAACATAATTAAGTCCGTTATCAATAGCTGCCCTAAGCATACTTACCGCCCTTGCCTCATCAACATTTCCTTCTCCGTCTGCAGGCAGCCTCATCATGCCAAATCCTATAGGCGATACCTTCACGCCTGTTTTTCCGTATTCTCTGTACTGCATTTAGCTAATCCTCCTTAAAATTTTATATTTATATCATACATTAAATTGATTTTTCTGTAAATAAAAAGAAGCTTCGGCACATAGTGTGCTGAAGCTTCCCAAACAGCCTTAAATTACAAGGGATGGAGCAGTATATACCCTGCTCATCAGTTCGCTGTTGAGCATATAAAGGCTTCTGGCGTCGTCACCAAATAATTTCATTTTTGTAATAAGGTCGCTGGAGTTCTTTTCTTCCTCTCCCTGCTCCTTTACAAACCAGTCTAAAAACTGTACGGTGCGGAAATCATTTGCCTTTTGGGCCTCCGAATAAATATTATTTATCAATGAAGTTACGTAACGCTCATGCTCAAGACCGGCTACAAGCGGGTCCATAAGCGTTGTAAAGCTTGTTTCAGGTTTATCAACTGCTTCAAAAGTTACCGTAACATCATTGTTATGCAAATACTTGTACATAAGCATTGCATGGTCCTGCTCCTCTTTCGCCTGTATTTCATACCAATTAGCAAATCCGTCTAATCCCTTCTCAGTATAAAAATTAGCTATTGCAAGATATAGGTAAGCAGAATAAAATTCTTTATTTATCTGTTCGTTTAATAATTTTGCTACTTCTTTTTCCATATTTTATTACCTCCGTAAACACATTTAAAAAACAGGGGTTATATATCCCTAACTAATTTTACATTACCTCAGTAAAAGAGTCAAGATATGTCCCCTGCTTTTATCTATCTTATGAGTGTTATTGTATTCCAGACTTCACTATTTTTCTCAATTGTCGTCGAACTTTCCCATTTTTCGTATTCCTTGGAAAAATACAGCTGCTCCATATACGTCTCAAAATTACTTCTGCTGTAATCCTTTACTGCGGCCTCGTTAACCGGCTCATCCTTACTTACGTTTTCCCTGTACTGATTCCTAAGCTCCTCCATGTTCGAGCTGTAGTAGCCTTCAAAATCCTCGTCGCTTACGGTGTAATCCTTAACAGTATCAGCATATACCTTATTGTACAGGAAATTTTCCAGCATAACCTCATAATAAAGCTCTTTATCAGCGCCGATTGCCTCCCTTTCACTGTCAGTAAGCTCATCGTACATTGCTTCCGCCTCTGTATGCGCGTCTTCCTTTTCAGAATCATCAAGAGATATACCGTTTTTGTCAGCCCTTTCCTCCGCCAGCTTTACAAGGGTTACAGTAGAAAGCGTATTGTCCTTGGCAACGCTTTCGGCCGACCTTCCGTCAAAATCTGTCTCCCAAATGTCTTCCCCTCCGAGGGCCTCAAAGCTTTTTTGTGTTTCGTAGAGATATATGTTAAATTCCTCCCTCGAAACGGCTGTATCGTTTATTTTTACGACATAGCTTTCATCAG
>CAUHBX010000087.1 GCA_959604475.1 uncultured Eubacteriales bacterium | reverse complement strand
AACCCTGCTGTTGGTCTTATTAGTATTATATGTGAGCAGACGGGAAGTACCTTTATGGCTCAAATTTTAGATTACGGAAACTACTATGGAACAACCTATACTCCAATAACTACAGGTGTTCCTATGTGGATTATTAATGCAGTGGCATTAGTGGTCGTTATAGTACTGTTTTTATTTCTGGCTGCAATCCGGCTTAAGAAAATTTCTAAAAAAGGGTGATTATTATGAAGGAATTTAAAAGACTTCTAAGACCTTTAAAGAAAAAAATAACGGTTAATAATTTAATTTACAGGCTTTTGCAGGCATTATTAATAGGACTTGCAGTGGATTTAGTGATTTTAATAGCTTCAAAAATTGTATTTATTCCAAATAAGATAGCGATTTGTGCTGTTGTTATACTGATTTCGGCTGCGGCAGGCTTAATATTGGCCCTTGTTAAGTATAAGGTTACCGACTATGCAGCAGCAGAAGAAGGTGACAGGCTTGGCTGTAATGAGAGGCTTATTACAGCCTACGAGATACTCAAAAACGGACAGGACAGAACCACAATGGAAGAGCTTGCTGTAAAGGACGCAGTGCATACAGCTAAAGGCGCAAAGCTTGCCGAGCAGTATAAAATAACTTTCCCCAAAAGGCTGTCCATTATAACGGCGGCAGTGCTTGCGGCATCGTGCCTTACAGGATTTGCTCCAGATGCAGGCGTATATGAATTAACGCCTATCACAGAGCAGGCACTTAAGGAAGCCGAAGAAGTTAAAAAGGCAATAAACAACGATGAGAATCTATCGAATGCATTTAAAGAGGAATATAACAAAATACTTAAAGATTTAAATAAGGAGCTAAAAAAAGCCAAGGATGCAAAAGATGCCAAAAAACTGATAAATGAGGCTCAAAAGGAATTAAAAAAGCTTGAGAAAGAAACTGCTGAGGATAAAAACAGCATTAAAAATATGCTTTCTGACTTTGCGGCAGGAAGTGACATTTCGTCTGCAATGGATATGAACAGCACCGAGGCGTTATCAAAGGCTATGTCTAAACTGGCCGCAGAGCTGGAGAAGATGACAGAAGAAGAATTGGCTGAGCTTGCTAAACAGCTTTCGGAACTGAAAGATGAGCTTACTGATGAAGAACTGAAAGAGCTTATAGACGAAGCGGAAAAGGCGGCTGAGGAAGGCGACGGAAAGAAAGCAGCGTCTGCTCTTTCTAAAGCAGCGTCATCAGCTGTTAATAAAAATTTATCTTCATCATCAGCTGCAAGCAGAACAGCATCTTCTCTTGCAAAAGCCAGTGATGGTACAGGAAAAACAGCCACGAGTACTCCAAACAACGGCAATTCAACTGACGGAAACAGCAACGGAAACGGTGAAGGTGAAGGGGCTGGAGAGGGAAATGGTGAAGGACAAGGGTCTGGTGAAGGCCAGAACGGTGGAAGCGGCCAAGGACAAGGTGACGGCAGCGGAAATGGAAGCGGCGGGACCGGCAGTGGAACCGGCGGCAGCGGCAGAGGCTTTGGTCATGCGGAGCCTGAAAAGGTTTTCACAAGAAATGCTGAAGGAATGCAGGGTGAAGAGCAGCAGCTTCAATCACAGCAGACTGAAGAGGGAGAAGTTACTTATTCTGAAACTAAAGCAGACGGAGTTAACGGACAGAGTGTTCCGTATGATACTGTGGTAGGAGGATATAAGGAACAGGCCCTTAAGGAAACAGAAAGCGGAAGCATACCTTATGGGATGAAAGAAATTATTGCTGAATATTTCTCAGGCCTCGAAAAATAGAATTAGGAGTAAGATATGGGATTTTTTAATACAATCGGGCTCTTGGCACTAATAGGAGTTCCCTTAATCATTATTCTCCATATGTTAAAGCGGAAGCAAAAGGATGTTCATGTACCAAGTATTTATCTTTGGGAAAGAGCAACCGATACCAGTGTGCAGTCAAAGCCGTGGCAGAAACTTAAAAAGAGCCTGCCGCTCATACTTCAGCTGGCCGCTGCCGCATCTTTAGGCCTTGCAGCAGCAAGGCCTTATATTTCAGCATTTGGAACAGCCTATAACTATGTAATTGTACTGGATACTTCTTCCAGTATGTCAGCAGAGGACATGGGAGAATCACGTCTGGAATATGCAAAGGAGAGAGCTGGAAAGCTCATAAATTCATCTTCCGCATTAAGTAAAATAACAGTTATAGCCGCAGGAAAAAACTCATATGTGGCTTACGGCCCAGACACAGATAAAACGGCGGCCTTATCTGCCGTAAATTCGATAAACCAGACATACGGCGGTATAGATAAGGAAGCGATTGCTGGAATTATAGCATCAGAAACGGCTAAGACTGAAGCAGGAATTTATGTATTTACTGATAATGAAAATGATTTTTCCGATTTGGACGCGAATATTATTTTTGCCGGCAAGGATAGTGCGAACTGTGCTATAACGCTTGCATCGGCAGCGGAGGGAAGCGTTCTTGTCAATGTGAAAAATTTTTCTGAAGCAGAGACTGAAAAAACCGTAACGGTATTTAACGGGAATTTGGCCGCAGCTGTAAGTGATGTTACTATACCAGCCGGAGCTGAAAGAAGCCTTGTGTTTAAAGATATTTATACAGACAGCGCGGAAATTATGATTACTCTGTCACCCGAGGATATATTGACAGCAGACGATATTTATTATTTATCAGTAAATAAAGCGCAGACAGCCAAAATATTGCTGGTGACAGACGGAAATACATTCCTTGAAAATGCTTTAAAGCTTACGGAAGGAACAGAAATTTACAAAATGTCATCTGATACAATGGAAACTGCTGACCTTTCTGGTTACGACCTTTATATATTTGATGGCTCAATGCCTGATGATGTACCTGATGACGGCTGCTTATTTATTTTAAATCCTCCTTCTGATAATGGCTTTATTGATGTTGGAGGGACAAAGCAGCTTAATTGCTATTCGGAGGGAAGCACTGATTTAACATCAGGAGGTACTTTGCAATTTATTATCTCCGAGGCAAAGGAAATTACCAGACCGTCATGGGCTGTAACAGAAAGTACTGCAGATGGGGTTCCTCTTATTATGAGGGGAGAAAATAATGGACAAAAAACATGTATATTTAATTTTGATATACATAATTCGGACCTACCTTTGCTCAAAGATTTCCCGGTTATGATTTATAACCTTACGGATTGGTTCCTGCCTGGAAGAACCGGAATTCAAACAGTGACCCATTGCGGAGATAAACTGAATATACAGTCGTTAGCCTCAGCAGAAAAAATTATAGTTTCAGATCCTGAAGGAAATGAAAGGATTGTAGCGCCGCCTTTTCCGTCAGCTGACTATTCTGATACATCCGAAGCGGGATTTTACAAAGTTATTTTTGAAAACGCAGACGGCGGTACAGATGAGACAGTAATAGCTGTGAATGCTGCAACTGACGGAGAATCAGAGCTTTCAGCACTCTTTGGACAGGATAGGGAAGGCAATTCCGGAACAGTGTCTAAAGGCGGTGCCGGTCTTATGGGAATACTTACAATAATAGCGGTTATAGCACTGCTTGCAGAATGGTGGGTGAAATATTATGGCAATAAGCACCGATAAAGTATACCTTTTAATTTTAATACCCATTGTCATAGCTGCTGTTATATTTATAATGAAGAAATATATTAAAAGGGATAGATATGTCAACACAGGCACAGTACTTAGAACACTTACAGTAATTGCCCTTATACTGTCGCTTTCAGGATTTTCGGTTATAGATAAAGCAAACGATGATACTACAGTGTTTTTAACTGATATATCGGACAGTGCAGCTAAGTCCCCCTCTAAGACTGCAGAATTTATAGAAGCAGCTCAGGCGAACAAAAAAAGCGGAGACAAAACGGCAGTGGCCTTGTTTGCAGGAAGGGCTGTCACTACTGTGCCGCCTACAACAGATTTTGTAACTGTAAATCTTGATGTGGCATCTGTAAACAAAGAGGATACAAATATTGAAGCCGGAATTAAACATGCTTTATCATCTTTTGATGAAGATACGAAGAAACGTTTAGTACTCATTACGGACGGTTCCGAAACAAAAGGCGATGCGATATCTATTAGAAATCTTCTGAAATCAGAAAATGTACAGACGTTAATTTATGATATAAGCAGGGAAGTTGAGTCAGAGGCCGGAATAAGGGAAATATCGGTTCCCCAATATGTCAATATAAACATGAATTATGATGTGAATGTAATAATAGACTCTATTGGCTCACAGAAGGCTAATATGAGGCTGTACAGAGGTTCAGCTCTTGTCGTTAACGAGGAAATAGATTTAAAGGACGGCGAAAACCGTTACGTTTTTACCGACAAGGCCCAAAAGGGCGGAGGAATAACATACCATGCTGAAATATCTGTAGAGAACGATGCATTTTATCAGAATAATTCTGTTTACGGCTACTGTTATGCGGAAAACCTTCCGGCAGTGCTTGTTGTAGGAACAGGAGAAAGCACGGAAAACATGAAACTGCTTTTGGAGTCAGCTCAGCTTAATGTAGACGTTGTTTCGCCATCTGAGGCACCTACTTCTTATGATTCGCTTATTGCGTATGATTCAATTGTTCTTGCTGACGTTGCATATGATAAATTGAGCACTGATTTTATAACATCGCTTGACAGCTTCGTTAAGTATGCAGGGGGCGGCCTAATAACAATAGGTGGTGAAAATTCGTACGGACCAGGTGAATACGCTGGAACTCCGCTTGAGGATATGCTTCCGGTTGAAATGGATATCAAAACCCAGTCTGAAGACCCAGACCTTGCTATGATAATGGTTATTGACCGTTCAGGCAGTATGTCTGACGGCTCACAGGGGCTGTCATGTATGGACCTTGCTAAAGAAGCCGCATTCAGGGGAGTACAGGAATTATCTGACGAAGACCTTGTAGGCGTTGTGGCGTTTGATACACAGGCGCAATGGGTTGTAGAGCTTAAGAAGGTAGGAGGCAATGTCGACAGTATAGGAGAGGCAATAGGTACAATACAGGCGGGCGGAGGTACAAGTATTCTTCCGGCACTAAGAATGGCATGCTCGAAGCTTTCTGATACTGATACAAAGCTGAAGCATATTATACTGCTTACTGACGGTCAGGCAGAGCAGGAGGGCTACACGAGCCTTTTAAACCAGGCAAGACAAGATGGTATTACAATCTCAACGATTGCTGTTGGACAGGGCGCAGACACTAAGCTGCTTCAGTATCTTGCCGAAGAAGGAAATGGACGTTATTATTATGCTGACCAGTTTACAAGCCTGCCTGAAATATTTGTTTATGAGACTTCTATTGCGAGCAAGGACTATCTTAACAACGATGATTTTTATCCAACCGCTAAGGACTCATCAGAAATAACAGAAAATATAGACTCTGTTCCTATGCTTCATGG
>CAUHBX010000086.1 GCA_959604475.1 uncultured Eubacteriales bacterium | reverse complement strand
AGCTGGTATTCCTACTATCTTCTTTAATAGGGAGCCTGACACAGAAGTAGTTAAATCTTATGACAAATCAATATTTATCGGAACAAACGCAGCTGACGCTGGTAAAATGCAGGGAGATATAATCAAAGACCTCTTTGACGCTCACCCCGAATATGATATCAACGGCGACGGAGCAATCCAGTATGTAATGTTCCAGGGCGAGCCTGATAACCCTGAAGCTATTGCTCGTACACAGTATTCTGTAGAGCAGGCTGAAGCGAACGGCTGCACAATGGAACGTATCGGTGAAATTCAGGTATGTAACTGGGATACAGAGCAGGCACAGAGAGCTATGGAAGCACTCCTTGCAGCTAACGAAGGAAAAATTGAGCTTGTTGTTGCTAACAACGACGGTATGGCTATCGGATGTATCGCTGCCCTTTCAAACATTGGCTATAATGTAGAAGGCGGAGACAAATTTATACCTGTAATCGGTGTTGACGCGACAGATGCAGCTAAAGATGCAATTGCAAAGGGAACAATGAGTGCAACTGTTCTTCAGGACGGCGACGCTATGGGCAATGCGATTGCAGCGGTAGCTCTTAACGCAGCGGCAGGCGAGGACTTCCTTGCTGGTACAGACTATGTACTTGATGACACAGGGGTTGCAGTTCGTATACCTTATGCTCCTTATACAGCATAAAATTTAACGGATTTATTGAAATTTACGGCGCAGCGGTTGTTAACTGCTGTGCCTTCCTTTAATTAACGGTTAATGCGGGATATTATGACAGTTATTATCACTTTAAAGTTTAGGAAGCGTGGTGATTTCGGTGGCAGGTAAAGAATTCGTACTTGAAATGATAGACATCGAGAAACAATTCCCCGGCGTAAAGGCACTGGACCATGCCCAGCTTAAATTAAGACCGGGTACGGTACACGCGCTTATGGGCGAAAACGGGGCAGGTAAATCAACGCTTATGAAGTGTCTTTTCGGAGTTTATAAAGAAGATTCGGGAAGTATACTTATCGATGGGGTTGAAACACATTTTGCGGGACCGAAAAATGCCCTTGACAATGGGGTTGCAATGGTTCATCAGGAACTTAATCAGGTATTAAAAAGAAGTGTTATGGAAAATATCTGGCTTGGACGTTTTCCGAAAAAATTTGGTTTTGTCAGCCATCAAAAGATGTATGAACAGACTAAGGAGGTTTTTGGCGAGCTTGAAATTCCGGTTGACCCGAAAATCATAATCGGCAAGCTTTCAGTAAGCCAGAGACAAATGGTTGAAATTGCTAAGGCGGTTTCCTATAATGCCAAAATACTTGTTTTGGACGAGCCTACTTCATCCCTAACGGAAGAAGAAGTAGAGCACTTATTTAAAATTATAAATAAACTGCGGGACAGGAATGTGGCAGTGGTTTATATAAGTCATAAGATGGAAGAAATTCTTCGTATTTCAGACGAAGTTACTATAATGCGTGATGGAAAATGGATAGCTACCGAGACAGCCGATAATTTAACGACAGATAAAATTATTAAGCTTATGGTAGGACGTGACCTAACAAACCGCTTTCCTCCAAAAACCAACATACCGGGCGATGTAATGCTTGAGGTTAAACACCTTACAGGAAAATATATGCCCTCGTGTATAGATGTAAGCTTTGACCTTAAAAAGGGTGAGATATTGGGAATAGCAGGTTTGGTCGGAAGCAGAAGAACTGAGCTTTTGGAAACTATATTCGGAGTAGCACATAGAGAGAGCGGAGAGGTAATTCTTAATGGTAAACCTGTTAACAACAGGGACAGCCGTATAGCCATAAAAAATGGCTTTGCTCTTCTCACAGAGGAAAGAAGGGCTACAGGAATATTCCCGGTAATGAATATTTCATTTAACTCCGTTATCGCTAATATTAAGGCATACAGAAGAGGTCCCCTGCTTTCAAACAAGAAAATGACAAAGGACACAGGCTGGGTAATCGAGAGTATGCGTGTTAAAACGCCTTCTCAAAGAACTCAAATCAGGTCTCTTTCCGGAGGAAACCAGCAGAAGGTAATATTCGGACGATGGCTTTTAACGTCACCGGAAATTCTCCTTTTAGACGAGCCTACAAGGGGTATAGACGTAGGCGCTAAATATGAGATTTACCAGCTTATTATAAACCTTGCCAATGAGGGCAAGGGCGTAATAATGGTATCCAGCGAGATGTCAGAGCTTCTGGGAATTTGTAACCGTATTGCGGTAATGTCAAACGGACATCTGGCTGGCATATTGGACGGAGAAAGTGCAACACAGGAAGATATCATGCGCCTTGCGGCCATGTATATTTAAGGAGGGGAAACTATGGCGACATCTGTAAAAGATAAAAGAACATGGAAGGAGATATTGCTTGATTACGCCCTTTATATTATTCTTGGTATCATGATTATAGGCGTTATCATTGCGGACCGCTCCTTCGTTTCAATGAATAACTTTTGGAAGATATTAGCACAGGCTTCTACGCGAGGAATAATGGCGCTTGGCGTTGCAGGGCTAATAGTTCTTGCGGGTACTGACCTTTCGGCTGGACGTGTGCTGGGCTGCGGCGCAGCTATATCCGCCTCGCTCCTGCAGAGTGTAACATACGCATCACGTATGTACCCGCAGATTACGGAGCCAATCAATATGCTTATTCCGCTTTTAATCTCCATTGCCGTATGTGTGGCGTTCAGCCTCTTAAACGGTTTTGGTGTGGCTAAGCTTCATATGCATGCCTTTATCATTTCACTTGGCACACAGCTTATTGCTTACGGAGTACTCTGTCTTTACATCGACAGCCAGAAGGGCGGAGCACAGCCTCTTGCCAGCCTTGACCAGAGATATATTGACCTTGTAAACGGAAAGATAGGCCCTGTTCCCCACCTTGTAATATTCTTTGCAATTGCTGCGATTATAATGTGGTTTGTTTGGAATAAAACAACACTTGGAAAAAACATGTTTGCTATCGGCGGCAACAAAGAGGCTGCCGCAGTATCCGGTGTTAACGTAACTAAAAGCATTATGCTTATCTACGTTGTTGCAGGTATTCTATATGGTATTGCAGCTTTCCTTGAGGCGGGACGTGTTCAGTCGGTTACAACGCAGACAGGCCTTAACTATGAGCTTGACGCGATGAGCGGCTGCGTTATTGGCGGTGTATCGTTCAGCGGCGGTGTCGGTACAATCGGAGGTATACTGATTGGTGTTATAACGCTTCAGGTTATTAACTACAGTCTTTATTATCTGCAGATAAATCCTTATCTTCAGTTTATAATTAAGGGTGTTATAATAATACTTGCGGTTGCCATCGACGTACGTAAGTATATTGCTAAGAAGTAATAATTGTATTAGAATATTCATGTAGGAATATTCTTGATGACATCACTTCCCGTCGGAATATTCGATATTCCGACGGGATTTTTTTAAGGAGCAAAAAAATGGAAGATAACAGGCTTACTGATGAGGAACTGGATAAAAGAGAAGCTGAATTGGAAAAAAGGGAGCAGGAGCTTGAAAAAAAGGAAAGAAAGCTCAGCGAAATAGATAAAAAGGTTACTGGAATGAAGGAAGGCCTTTATTCACACATTAATGTATCCCTTAAAACAATGGACAGGGTCGTTATAGTATTGGTAATAATTTTGATTATGTGCATAATAATAGGCATACTGACCAGATAACAGGAGGATAATATGTATAAAGTAACAGACAGCAGGCTTGAAGAGATTTATCCCGGCTTTGCCCAAAATCCTGATTTCTATAGAAAAAGGGTGAAAAATGTTATTAGTGGATTTAAAAATACGTTCGGTTCTGGCGAACCAAGAGTTTTTACGGCCCCGGGAAGAACGGAAATAGGAGGGAACCATACCGACCATCAGCACGGCTGTGTTTTAGCCGCTGCAATTGATTTGGATATACTGGCGGCTGTAAGAGAAAACGGAACAGATAGTATACGTATTCTTTCAGAGGGATATGAGATGGAAACCATAGACCTTAATATGCTTTCCCCAAAGGAAAGCGAAAGGAATACCTCTGCAGCGCTTATACGAGGGGTTGCCTCAAGTCTTATAGAAATGGGCTATAACATTAGAGGCTTTGATGCGTTTATGATTTCAAATGTGCTTAAGGGAAGCGGCTTATCATCATCTGCGGCATTTGAAATTATAGCAGGCACTATTATGAATGGCCTTTTTTGCTGCGGCAAAATAGACCCGGTAAAAATAGCCCAGATAGGACAGTATGCAGAAAATGTATTTTTTGGCAAGCCAAGCGGTTTAATGGACCAGACCGCTTCATCTGTCGGTGGGGTTGTTGCTATTGACTTTGCGGATACGGCAAATCCTATTGTAAAAAAGCTGGACTTTAATTTTTCTAAAACAGGCTACTCCTTATGCATTATAGACTCAGGGGCAGACCATTCGGATTTAACGGATGAATACGCGTCTATACCGAAAGAAATGAAAATGGCCGCAAATACTGTCGGAAAAGAGTTTTTGAGAGAAACAACAATTGATGAAATATTTAAAAATATGTCTGATGTCAGAAAACAAGCCGGTGACAGAGGCGTTTTAAGGGCAATTCACTTTTTAAGGGACAATGAAAGGGCCGTAAAGGAGGCAGAACTTCTGGAAAGCGGAGATTTTGACAGTTTTTTAAATGTTATTATAGAATCGGGATGTTCCAGCTTTATGTATCTGCAAAATGTTACAGTGCCCGGAAGCAGTGTCCATCAGGAGGTAGCTTATACACTTGCAATGTGCGATATAATATTGAACGGCAGAGGCGCGTATCGCGTACATGGAGGAGGTTTTGCGGGAACTGTGCAGGCCTTTGTGCCAAATGATATGCTTGAAGAATTTAAAAGAGGGATAGAACAAACTGTAGGAGAGGGAAGCTGCCACATACTTTCGATACGAAATGTAGGCGGTGCTGAGCTGACAGAAGGAGAGTGACGGATATGACGGTTTTAGTACTTGGAGGTGCGGGATATATAGGCTCGCATACTGTAAAGGCGCTTTGTGATGAGGGGACAGATGTTGTAGTAGCGGACAGCCTTGTTACAGGATTTGAAATGGCTGTTGATAAAAGGGCAAGATTTTATAAAGGTGATATAAGCGATAAAGATTTTTTAGATACTCTCTTTTCAACGGAAAAAATTGACGCTGTAATCCATTTTGCGGCGTACTCCCTTGTGGGCGAGAGTGTAACAAAACCTCTTAAATATTATAAGAATAACCTCTGTGGTACTAGAACGCTTCTGGAAAGCATGGTTGAAAACGGCGTAGATAAAATAGTATTCTCTTCTACGGCGGCTACCTATGGGGAGCCTGAACGAGTCCCAATAATGGAAAGCGACAGGACAGAGCCTACTAATCCCTACGGGGAAACAAAACTGGCTATGGAAAAGATGTTTAAATG
>CAUHBX010000085.1 GCA_959604475.1 uncultured Eubacteriales bacterium | reverse complement strand
CAGCTAACAAGGTAATAGACTTTATGCCTGACCAGAACAATGAAATAGCAAAAGGCGGAACAATGAGGCTTGGAGCATATCCCTGTAAGATTAAAGAAGGGACGAAAATGTACGACTGCTATAAATCCGACCTAATATATGAAAGGCACCGCCACCGTTACGAATTTAATAATGATTACAGAGACCTTATGCAGGAAAAAGGCCTTGTTATAAGCGGAACCTCACCTGACGGAAGAATAGTTGAAACAGTTGAAATACCTGAAAACGATTTTTATGTTGGGGTTCAGTATCATCCTGAGTTTAAAAGCCGCCCTAACAGAGCGCAGGCGCTTTTTGTCGGGCTCGTAAAGGCTTCTTTAAATCACTGAGAATATTGTTATTCAGCACGACATAATATTTGACAGAACGGGGGACTATATATGAAATTTAATTTCACGAAAATGCATGGCATCGGAAACGACTATGTCTATGTCAACTGCATGGACGAAGAGCTTGAAAAACCCGAAGAAATTTCTATTGCCGTATCACCAAGACATTTTTCTGTTGGCTCGGACGGGCTTATTATGATTTGCAGCTCCGATGTTGCCGACGCTAAAATGAGAATCTTTAACGCCGACGGAAGCGAAGCTAAAATGTGCGGCAACGGTATAAGATGTGTGGGAAAATATCTCTATGATAAGGGCATTGTTAATAAAACAGAGATTACAGTGGATACGTTAAGCGGAATTAAAAAGCTCAAACTCAATATTGCTGACGGTAAGGTTGATACAGTCTGCGTTGATATGGGCAAGGCCATACTGGAACCTGAAAAAATACCTGTTCTGGCACCTGATATAATGATAAACAGACCTGTAATTATTGATGGAAAGAAATATATGCTGACTGCTGTTTCAATGGGAAATCCTCATGCAGTATGCTTTGTCGATGATGTTGACAGCCTTGATTTGGAAAAAATCGGCCCAAGTTTTGAAAATCTGACTATTTTTCCTGATAGGGTCAACACGGAATTTGTTAAGGCAATTGATGAAAGGACTCTTCAAATGAGGGTTTGGGAGAGAGGCAGCGGTGAAACCTTCGCCTGCGGTACAGGCACATGCGCTACGGTAGTTGCGGCTTGCTTAAATGGAATATGCAAACAGGACACAGACGTAACGGTTCATCTAATTGGCGGAGACTTGGTTATAAGATACTGTACAGACGGTACTGTGTTCATGACTGGAAAAGCGGAAACGGCATATGAGGGAGTGTTTGAATATGAATATAAAAGTTAATGAAAATTATGATAACCTTAAAGAAAGCTATCTTTTTTCTGAAACGGCTAAAAGGATAAATAAATATACGGCCGAACACCCTGATAAAAAAATTATTAAGCTTAGTATAGGGGATGTAACACTTCCTCTTACAAAAACAGTTATACAGGCAATGCATAAGGCCGTTGATGAAATGGCTTCAAAAGACACTTTTAAGGGATACCCGCCTGAATACGGATATGATTTTTTAAGGGAAGCAATATCTGCCCACTATGGAAGATACGGTTAAAAAATTGATGCGGACTAAGTATTCGTAAGCGATGGAGCTAAAAGCGACTGCGGAAATATTGTAGACATTCTTGGCGATAACGATATACTTATTCCAGACCCTGTTTATCCCGTATATATGGACAGCAATATAATGAACGGCAGGAATATTGAACTGCTTCCAGCTAATATAGAGAACAATTTTCTTCCAATGCCGGACGGACTTGCTAAAAAGCCATATATAATTTATCTTTGCTCACCTAATAATCCTACGGGAGCGACTTATAATAAGGAGCAGCTCGGATTATGGGTAAAATACGCCAAAGAAAGCGGCTCACTTATTATTTTTGATTCTGCCTACGAGTCTTTTATTAACGGTGATTATCCACACTCTATTTATGCTGTTGAGGGTGCCAGAGAATGCGCTGTTGAAATATGCAGCTTTTCTAAGATGGCGGGATTTACCGGTACAAGATGCTCATGGACGGTATTCCCTAATGAACTTGTTTCAGGGGAAAAATCACTCCAGAAGCTGTGGGCAAGAAGACAGGCTACTAAGTTTAACGGCGTTCCATATGTAATTCAAAGGGCTGCTGAGGCTGCTCTGTCAGAGCAGGGATTTAAAGAGGCGATTGATAACATTGCATACTATATGGGCAATGCCAAGCTGATAGCAGACCTTCTTACAGAAAAAGGAATTTGGTTCTCAGGTGGTAAATGCTCTCCCTATATCTGGCTTAAATGCCCTAACGGTATGGGCTCATGGGAATTTTTCGATTGGCTCCTCGAAAATGCACAGGTAGGCGGAACACCGGGTGCAGGCTTTGGCAGCGAAGGAGAAGGATACTTCCGCCTTACTTCATTTGGAAGCAGAGAAAACACAGAAGAGGCTATAAAAAGGCTAAGAAAATTGCTTTAAAAGACTAAACCTTCATTTATTTAAATGAAGGTTTTTTATTTTTTTATAAATACCTCTTGACAAATAGAAAGTATTTTGTATAATTGTATTAAGTACTTAATACAGAGGTACAATAGAAGGAGGGATACCATGATATGGTCTTTAAAAGAAGACAGGCCAATTTATTCACAGCTGGTGGAGCATATTAAATTGGGTATAATTTCTGGAACATGGCTTTCCGGTGAAAAGCTTCCGTCAGTAAGAGATTTAGCGGAAGAAGCCGGGGTCAATCCAAATACAATGCAGAGGGCTTTATCAGATCTTGAAAGAGAAGGTCTTGTATATTCGAAGAGAACAAGCGGAAGATACATCACGGAGGACAATACTATGATTGAATCTGTAAGGGACGCTATAGCGTCGGAAAATATCAACAGTTTTATTGAAAGTATGAAAAAACTCGGCTTTACGCCTGAGCAAACATTAGATGCCTTTAAAAAGGCGGTTGAGGGAGGGGAGAATAAATGACAGAATTTGTACTTGAGGTAAAGGGAGTAAACAAAAGCTATGGCAAAAAGCCCGCCCTTAACGACATAAGCCTAAAACTTGAGCGGGGAAAAATAATAGGGCTTTTAGGGCCAAACGGAAGTGGAAAGACGACACTTATAAAGCTAATAAACGGACTTCTTACACCGGAGTCGGGGCAGATATTTGTTGATGGTATGCCCATTGGTACCGAAAGCCACTTAGCAGTTTCCTATCTGCCTGATAAAACTTACCTTCCAGACTGGATGAAGGTATCTGATATGCTGAAGATGTTTTCAGACTTCTACAGCAACTTTGATGACGCAAAGGCAAGAGATATGCTCAGCAGACTTAATATAAGCGAGACTGATAGGCTTAAGGCTCTGTCAAAGGGAAATAAGGAAAAAGTCCAGTTAATCCTTGTAATGAGCAGAAATGCTAAGCTTTATCTGCTTGACGAGCCTATAGGCGGAGTTGACCCCGCAGCCAGGGACTATATTTTGAACACAATCATAACTACTTATAATCCGGACGCCAGCGTTGTTATATCAACACATCTTATATCGGATATTGAAAAGGTTCTTGATGAAGCGGTGTTTATAAATAACGGAAACATAGTACTCCATGAGACTATTGATAATATCAGGGAGAAAGAGGGCAAATCCGTTGACGGATATTTCAGGGAGGTATTCAAATGTTAAAAAAATTACTGAAATATGAGTTTCAGGCAACGGGAAGAATATTCCTGCCATTATATGGAGCTCTTATAGTAGTAGCGTTCATACAAAGGCTTTTTCTTGCATTTAATTTAAACAGCTTAGACAGCCTTGCGCTCAATATACTTACTGCAATGGTACCTACTATTTTCGGAGCGCTTATAATGGCGATATGCGTTGTCACATTTATTATGATGATACAAAGGTTTTACAAAAATTTGCTTGGACGTGAAGGATATCTTATGTTTACACTCCCGGTCAGCGTATCTAAACTGATATGGAGTAAATTAATTGTAATAGTTGTCTGGAGCATACTGAGTGTATTTGTCGGAATTTTATCATTCTTTATAGTATTTTTGCAATCTGGGGATTTTACTCTCATTCTGTCAGAATTTGGAGAACTGTTAAAACAACTGCACCTTAATCACTTTATGTTCTCAGCCGTAGAAACTGTTGTGTTAATACTTGCCGCAGGAATTTCAGAAGTACTCAGCATATATCTTTCAATGGCTATTGGCCAGCTTTCAAATAAACATAAGGTACTTAGTGCAGTAGGAGCTTATATTGGCATCAGCATACTTGTAAATAACGTTGTAATGGCAATCGTAATAAGCGCCGGCAATTCTCCCCTTGGAGATACATTATTCAGAACGTTATTCTCAGGACTTAATGAAGTTCAGGCTGTTAATGCAGGATTAATGATAATTATACTTTTCTTCGTTATTCAGGCAGTTGTATATTTCCTTATAACAAAACATCTGCTTACTAAGAAGCTCAATCTCGAATAAGATTGTTTAAATAGACATAAAAATAAGGGCTTTTAAAAGCCCTTATTTTTGTTCTTCTGTATTTTTTTTATTGAGTTGCCTATATCAAATATTACAAATAGCATATAATCATTTTTATTTTCATCTATAAGCAATTTTCCATTAAGTGAAAAGTATTTATAGCATCCCTGCTTATCCTTTATCCTTATAAAATTACTTATGATGCTGTTTTCAGTATAGGACTTATACGCTTCTTTACAAGTCTGTCTGTCATCCGGATGGATTTCAGAAATTAATGACTGATTTGACGGATGAAGGCGGCGGTATTCCGAATAGCTGGAGTATCCAAGTGATTCAAGCAAAGACTGGTTAATAAAACGTATGCATGAATTTTCGTAGTCATTATCTGTAACAATAATTCCGCCGGATACAACCTTTAATAAATTGTTCAACTCGCTGCTTGTTAATTTAGACATATAATGCACATCAGAATCATCTGTCAGCATACAGCCGCAGTAGCCTTCAGAAAATTTAAAGCAGTCTATCTTAAGATATTTTCCGGTTTCAGGGCTAAAAGCATGGAATGAATTTTTTTCTCCCGTTTTTGATGTTTCAAAATATATATTTAAGATACTGTCATCAGCATTTTTAAATATTTCATGGAATTTATGACCTATTATTGAATCTAGCGGTAATTTTTCAACATCAGCAAGAGCCTGGTTGGCATAGATAAAAGTAAAATCAACCGGCTTATCATCTGCAGTTTCCAGTCTTATCAGAGAAAACGCATATGGGCTGTTTTCATATACCAGCTTTAGGCTTTCAATACTGCGTTCAAGCAGACCCTCGTCACCATTATCTCTATAAGCCGTTATGTTTCTGCCTCGTTTTTTTGCATTATAAAGCTCCTCGTCAGCTTCGGTCTTTAATATGTCGAGCCCCTTAGACGTTGTTATTGTTCCGCTGGACACTCCTATACTGACAGTGACAAATTCAGAAGG
>CAUHBX010000084.1 GCA_959604475.1 uncultured Eubacteriales bacterium | reverse complement strand
CGGATGTTCCGAAGGCTTTTCCACCGAAGCCGCAAGCTTAAGCAGTTCATCCTCGGCCATTCCTGTAGTATATATATCTGTAACAACAGGCTTTCCTTCAGTTATAGTTCCGGTTTTATCCATAATTACAGTCTTAACAAGATGAAGCGTCTCAAGAGCTTCCGCAGACTTAATTAATATTCCGTTTTCAGCACCTTTGCCTGTTCCGACCATTATAGCAACAGGCGTAGCCAATCCAAGTGCGCACGGGCATGAAATAACAAGCACTGCAATTGCACAGGAAAGGGCAAATTCAAATTCATAGCCCATAGCCATCCAAGCTATAGCGGTAATAAGCGCTATTGCCATAACAATAGGGACAAAAACACCTGCTATTTTATCAGCAAGCTTAGCTATAGGAGCTTTAGACGCACTGGCGTCTTCTACTAGCTTTATAATCTGTGCAAGTGTGGTCTCGCTTCCAACCTTCTCGGCTTTGAACTTTAAAAATCCATTCTTATTAATGGAAGCGGCTATTATTTTATCTCCCTCAGATTTTTCAACCGGTATACTTTCTCCGGTCAGTGCGGATTCATCAATAGAAGATGACCCTTCTACAATAATTCCGTCTGCCGGTATTCTTGTTCCGGGCTTAACTATTACAATGTCTCCAATTGCAAGCTCCTCTATTGGTATTTCCTTTTCTCCGTTTTCAGTTTCAATTACAGCCGTCTCGGGAGCCAGTTCTGTTAGTCTGGAGATTGCCTCGCTGGTTTTTCGTCTTGAACGTGTTTCAAGATATTTTCCGAGGGTTATGAGGGTAAGTATCATAACTGCGGACTCAAAATATAAATCCATATGATATTTCTGAACCACCGAGTGGTCCCCAGTCCCTAGTCCATAACTCATTCTATAGATAGCAAATATACCATAAACGAGGGCGGCCGTTGAACCTACAGCAATCAGGCTGTCCATATTTGGCGCCCTGTGCCAAAGGGTTTTAAAGCCAACCTGGAAATACTTTCTGTTGTAATAAAGTATAGGCAGACATAGCAAAAACTGCGTAAAAGCAAAAGACACAGCATTTCCATGTCCTGTTATAAAGGACGGCTGCGGCAGTCCGACCATACCTCCCATAGAATTGTACATAAGCGGTATTAGGAAAACAAATGAAACAATAAGTCTTGTTTTCATCTCTTTAAGCTCCGCATCCATTACCGACTCTTTCTTTTCGGCCTTTGCCTCGCCGCCCGCAAGAGAAGCCCCGTAGCCTGCATCCTCCACAGCCTTTATGATATCGCTGTCACTTACGCTCTTTTCATCATACTTAACCTGCATACTGTTTGTAAGAAGACTTACACTGACATTGCCCTCACCAACAAGCTTAGAAACACTTTTTTCAACATGGGATGAGCAGGCACTGCAGGTCATTCCGCTTACATCAAATTTTTTATCCATCCAATCACCTACTTATTTACTAGGCTTTGCCTGCTAATAATATAACACTATTTTGTCCTGTAGTCAAGAATAATACTCCCTTATGTTCATTAAAAGTTAATATTTACTAACTTAATAAAATAATTAAAAGAGGGCACGATTAAAAATCGTGTCCTCTTATAAAAACTAAATTTACTTTTCTTCTTCTCCAAGCTTTGCAGTTTCCACTTTTGCTCCTGAACTAAAAACAAGTTCATTATCCTTAGCATCGATTACTACATTTTCACCGTTTTTAATTGCGCCGTTTAAAAATTCTTCCGCAAATCTGTCCTCAACCCTTGACTGAAGCTCACGTCTCAAAGGCCTTGCGCCGTAAGCAGGGTCAAATCCGTCTTTTGCTATCAGAGTTATGGCATCGTCAGTAAAGTTTATGTCTATATTCATGTTTTCTTTGACTCTTTTAACGATTTCCTTCGTCATAAGCTTTACAATCTCTTTGACATTCTCTTCATTAAGCGGATGGAATACGATTATATCGTCAATACGGTTTATAAATTCCGGCTTAAACATGTGCTTTACTTCTGCCATTACCGTATCCTTCATTGCAGAATAGGATTTCTCCTCACTGTTGTCAGCGGTAAAGCCGAGTTTTTTAGGTGCAATAATATTTTTTGCCCCGGCATTCGAAGTCATAATGATAACAGTATTCTTAAAGTCAACTTTTCTGCCCTGGGCGTCAGTAATATGACCGTCATCAAGTATCTGAAGCATGATATTGAATACATCGGGCGAAGCCTTTTCAATCTCGTCAAAGAGTACTACGCTGTAAGGTTTCCTTCTGATTTTCTCAGTAAGCTGTCCGCCTTCTTCATATCCTACATATCCCGGAGGGGAACCAATCATTTTAGATACCGTATGCTTTTCCATGTATTCTGACATATCAATTCTAATCATTGCGTCCTCGTCACCGAAAAGTGCCTCGGCCAATGCCTTTGAAAGCTCTGTCTTACCAACACCTGTCGGTCCAAGGAAGAGGAATGAGCCAATTGGACGTTTAGGGTCCTTAAGGCCTACTCTGCCTCGTCTGACGGCCTTGGCAACAGCTGTAACCGCTTCCTCCTGGCCAATTACGCGTTCATGGAGTATTTTTTCAAGATTTATTAATCTTTCGCTTTCCTCCTGTCTAAGTGACTGTACTGGCACTCCTGTCCATTTTGAAACAATGTCTGCAATTTCTTCCTCAGTTACAATCTGCTCAGACTTGGTGTTCTTTTCATCCCATTCTTTTTTAGCATTTTCAAGCTGTTCCTTAAGTTCAGCCTGCTGTTTTTTTACCTTTGCCGCCTTTTCAAATTCTTCTGTCTTAATAGCTTCTTCCTTTTCCTTTTCAAGTGAGGCAAGCCTATCCTCAAGCTCTTTTACGTTTGAAGGGGCGGTATAGGTTTTAAGCCTTACCTTTGAGGCTGCCTCATCCATAAGGTCAATTGCCTTATCAGGCAGGTATCTGTCTGTTATATATCTTGAAGACATTTTTACGGCAGCCTCTATAGCGCCGTCAGTAATTTTTACTTTGTGGTGGGCCTCATACTTATCACGAAGTCCCTTAAGCATTTCAACCGCTTCCTCTTCGCTTGGCTCATTTACCATTACCTGCTGGAAACGTCTTTCAAGAGCGGCGTCCTTCTCAATATACTTCCTGTATTCCTCAAGGGTTGTAGCTCCAATAAGCTGTAGCTCGCCTCTTGCAAGAGAAGGTTTAAGTATATTGGAAGCATCAATAGCACCTTCCGCTCCGCCGGCACCAATAATAGTATGAATTTCATCAATGAAAAGAATAACATTGCCCGCGGCCTTAACTTCATCAATTACTTTTTTGATTCTTTCCTCAAATTCGCCTCTGTACTTTGAACCGGCGACCATTGAAGAAAGGTCAAGCGATACTATTCTTTTATCCTTGAGAGTAGACGGAACGTCTCCGTTATATATTTCCTGTGCCAGGCCTTCTACAATGGCTGATTTTCCTACACCGGGGTCGCCGACAAGGCATGGATTATTTTTTGTTCTCCTGCTTAATATCTGTATAACTCGTTCTATTTCTTTGTCCCTTCCGACAATTGGGTCAAATTTGCTTTCCGAAGCCAGTTTTGTAAAATCCCGGCTTAATTTATCAAGCGTCGGCGTAGTGCTCTTGCTGTCGCCTGAAGAAGAGCTATTAGAACTGCCCTCACCAAGCATAGCCATAATATCTTCGTAGAGCTTCTGCCCATTAACACCAAGAGACGCTAAAATTTTTACCGCAATTGAATCCTGCTCCTGCATAAGGGCAAGTAATATATGCTCTGTTCCAACATAGCCTGTTCCCATTTTAATGGCTTCCTGAACGCTCATGTCGATTACCCGTTTTGACCTTGGTGTAAAATCCTGCGGATAGTAGCCTCCTCCGTTATTTACTCCCACAAGTTCTTCTATTTTCTCGGTAATGGCTTCCTCGCTTACACCCTGAGCTTCAATGGCTTTTGAAGCAACACTGTCTTTTACGCCGACAAGACCGAGAAGTATATGCTCTGTCCCAACATAATTATGTCCTAAATGCACAGCATACTGCTGGGCTTTTGTTATAGCTTCTCTTGCTTTTTCAGTAAAATTTCCCTGCATATTAATCACTCCTTTTTCCGTTTAATTCAAACGGTTTATTCAAAAATTTTTCTGATATATTCTGCTCTGTATTTATCTCTTTCCAGCGGAGTCATCTCCGTTCTGTTATCAACCTGCAGTCCCGCCGGCTGAATATTTATCATCAGCTCTACAAGCCCTATTGAGCTTTTAGGAAGGCCCGATATTCCCATGCTTTTTCCTTCCATAATATTGGATATAAGCTGCATAGCTTCTTTTCCCGAAATCTTTCTGGCATTTTTAAGTATACCATAGGAGCGCCATACCTTATCTTCTATATCATCAGCTCCGGAACCGTAAGCTCTTTTTCTGAGCTCTTCCTCACGCTGAACAATTATGGCGGCAACTTTTTTCAGATTGCTTATAATATCCGCCTCACTCTGTCCAAGCGTTACCTGATTGGAAACCTGATATATGCTTCCCATAGCCTCGCTTCCCTCACCGTAAATACCTCTTACGGTTATACCAAACTTAGAAATAGTCTGAATAACGCTCTTTATTTGACCTGTTCTTTCAAGCTGCGGTAGATGCATCATATAAGAAGCTCTAAGTCCTGTTCCCACATTTGTTGGACAGCTCGTAAGATAGCCGAATTTTTCGCTGAACGCATATTCGACACTTTCCTCAATCAAATTGTCTATCTTATCAGCCAGGTCAAAGGCCCCTTCTATATTGTCTCCGGCTGAAATAGCCTGTATTCTGATGTGGTCCTCCTCATTAAGCATTATACTTATAGTTTCATCGTCCTTTACAAGAACTCCGCATGGTTTATCAGACTTCATAAGCTCCGGGCTTATAATATGTTTCTCAACCATAGCGAATTTCTCATTTTCATTCATGGTATTAACCGGAATGTATTTAAACTGCTCACCAAACACCGTTCTGCTGTCCAATATGGAATTTTTCACGTCATTAATCATTTTTTCTGCGTCAGCGTTTGAAAGTTTGTTATGAAAACTATACTTATTCAGATTCCTTGCCAGCCTGACACGGCTTGATATTATAATTCCCTCGCTGCACTTGTCATCTTCATACCATTTATTCATGTTTCTCATCCCCTTCAAGAGCCCTTATCTTGTCACGCAGCACAGCGGCCTCTTCATACTCCTCCTTGGATATTGCATCAACAAGCCTGCGTTTAAGCTCTTCCAGCTCATGCTTTTTAAGAAATGCGCCTCCATTTCTTTTTGGCACCTTTCCTTTATGTGAGCTGTCGCCATGAATACTTTTAAGCGACCCTGTAATGTAAGGTTCAAAAGCGTCATAACATGAGCTGCAGCCAAATTTTCCGCCTCTTCTCAATTCGTCATATGTCATGCCGCAATTGGGGCATT
>CAUHBX010000083.1 GCA_959604475.1 uncultured Eubacteriales bacterium | reverse complement strand
AAGAGAAAACGGACGTTACGGAATAAGGAATTACCTTCTTATTATACCTGCTTCGGTCTGTTCAAGTGAGACTTGCGTAAATATTGCTAAACTCGTAAACGGGGCAATCGCAATTCCTCATCAGCATGGATGCTGCGAAATCGGAGATGACTTTGATACAACGAAACGTACACTGATTGGTTTCGGAAAAAATCCGAATGTAGGTGCTGTGCTTGTTGTAGGCCTCGGCTGCGAGGGAATTCAGGCTAAGGAAATAGCTGACGGAATTGCTGAAAGCGGAAAACCTGTTGAATATATTGTTATTCAGGAAGAAGGCGGAACCTGCAAAACTGTTGCAAAAGGCGCCGAAATAGCCGGAAAAATGGCAAGGGAGCTGGCGAAGCAGAACAAGATTGAGTTTGATATAAGCGAAATAGTCCTTGGACTTGAGTGCGGAGGCAGCGACCCTACAAGCGGCTTGGCCTCAAATCCTGCCATAGGCGTTGCTTCGGATATGCTCGTTGCCGAGGGTGGAAGCAGTATATTAAGTGAAACTACAGAGTGTATCGGCGCTGAACATCTGCTTGCTGAACGTTTTGTTGATGAAGCTGAAAAGGAAAAGTTCCTCTCTATGGTAAAGAGAGTGGAGGATAGGTCTTATGCGGCGGGACATGATTTAAGAGAGGGACAGCCGACACCGGGAAATAAAGCCGGAGGACTAACAACAATTGAAGAAAAATCTCTCGGATGTATGCACAAGGCAGGAAAGAGCCCTTTTATGGGGACTCTTGAATATGCTGAGGAAATACCTTATGATAAAAAGGGGTTATATTTTATGGATACACCGGGGCAGGATATTGACTCTATTACAGGAATGGTGGCCGGAGGAGCACAGATAATTGTATTTTCAACAGGAAGAGGCACACCAACCGGAAGTCCTATAGCACCGGTAATTAAAATTACCGGAAACACTGGAACATTTAATAAAATGACAGATAATATAGACATAAATGCCGGAAAAATAATAACTGCCGGAGTAAAGCTGCCTGATATGGGCAAGGAGCTTTATGATATGATTATAAACGTATGCAATGGAGAGTATACAAAGGCAGAGGCCCTTGGACACAGGGAGTTCGGTATTTACAGAACAGGCTTTACATACTAAAGATTTAAATTAATTTCTTTGAAATATACAGAGCAAAAATCTTATTCCATATGCCAGAAATTATAAAACTTTTGACATTTTTAGATAGATATATTATAATATATAAAGAAAAAGCGGTATATATTGAAGTATACTGTAAATGGCAGAAGCCTATTTTTGAAAACTTTTTTGATACGGTATAAGTTAATATTTATGAAATAGATGTGATCACGAAGGTCGCTGAAAACTTTTTGTTTTTAGCGGCCTTTTTATGTTATTTTACTGATAATGGAAGGGATGAAAGATATGTCGTTTGTTATATTGGAAAGAGAGGGGCAAGAAAAGGATGTATTGGAATACCCTTTTGTGCCTCATGGAGCACAGCATCTTGAAAATGGAATGAACAATTATTGGCAGCAGCGTTCCTCCAGTTACAGTGAACAAAACATGGCTCAGCTTTTTTCTGAAAAAAGAAGCGCTTGGGAAAAACTTATTTTTTCCCAAGTTGAGGAAACAAGGAAGCTGGATATTTTAGATATAGGGACTGGTCCGGGATTTTTTGCTATTCTCTCATCCTTACGCGGACACAATGTAACAGCGGCTGATATGAGCCCGGATATGCTTGATAAGGCCAGAGCTAACGCTGAATTCATAGGGACACCAATTGATTTTGTTCAGGTAGGACATATGCTGCCCTTTGAAGATGAAAGCTTTGACCTCGTTATATCAAGAGATGTTACATGGACACTTACAGACCCTGAAATACAGCTTAGGGCCTGGGCAGATAAATTAAGAGTAGGCGGGACAATGATTTACTTTGACGCGGAATGGTATTACTACCTTAAAAACAGCGAATACAGGGCTGTCTGGGAGGAAAACAAAAGAAGAATAATAGCTGAGGGCGGTTTTATTTATAATAAGGCTGACAAGCTGGAAGGGCTAGCCCTTAATCTTCCGATGACATATAAGGAGCGTCCTGATTGGGACAGACAGTACTGGCATGGACAAAAAGGCTTTGACTGTGAGGTTTATGAGAATATAAATACCTACGTCTATAATGAAAAGGAACAGATGCAGTATAAATTATTTCCTGAATTTTTAACGGTTGTCAGGAGGGTATTCTGATATGAACCGTCTGAAAACAGCAGCGAAAAAAATCATATCGCATATTTCTCAGTTTATTTTAGTGCTTATAGGAATAACGCTTCTTACGTTTTCAATTATGTATTTGTCTCCTAGGAATCCTGCGGAGCTATGGCTTGCCGGCTCGGACGGAAATGCCGGTATTATATCAGAGGAGGCTATTGCTGAGCAAGAGCGTATTATGGGATTGGACAAGCCGTTTATTGTTCAATACGTAAACTGGCTTGTAAATGTGGCAAAGGGAGACTTAGGTGTTTCATATGCAACGAAACGCCCTGTAGCCACGGAGCTTGCCGAGCACATGTCTCCAACCGTAGCTATGACGTTTATTTCACTTGCTATAACTGTAATAATATCGGTGCCACTTGGCATATTGTGCGCGGTATATAAGGACAAAATTCCTGATAATATACTGCGTATATTTTCGTTTATAGGGATTTCACTGCCGTCTTTTGTAATGTCACTGCTGTTTTTATGGCTTTTCTGTATTAAGCTTAAGCTAATGCCTGTAATCGCGCCAAATGGAATTAGAGGATTAATTTTGCCAATCACAGTATTGGTAATTCAATGTTCCTCCAAAATGATTAGGCAGGTTAGGGCAATCATTTTGGAACAGCTTGACCAGCCGTATGTTGAGGGTGCGCGCATGAGAGGCGTAAGGTATAGTACAATACTTTTTTCACATGTGCTTAAAAACAGCGCTGCGCCTATCCTGACCTGTATAAGCATATATGTCGGAATATTCTTAGGAGGCTCTGCCATTATAGAGGGTATATTTTCAATTAACGGCCTTGGACGTCTGGCAGTAAGCTCTGTCGCGAGACTTGATTATAATATGCTGCAGGGATTTGTCCTTTGGTGCGCTCTTGTTTATCTAATTGTAAATCTCACAGTAGATATTTTATCTGCGATTGTAGACCCCAGAATTAAGTACGACCGGATATAAAGGTGAATCAGATATGAAGAACACTAAAAATAATGGTTTTAGATTAACAGCGACTTTTATTCTAATACTTTTGATTTTGGCTTTGCTGGCACCTGTTATAGCGCCTAATGACCCATATCAGACAAACCTGATGCTTGCAGAAGCCCCGCCCAGTGACCAATATCCTCTTGGAAACGACCCGCTTGGTAGATGCATGCTGTCAAGAATTATTTACGGAGCAAGGGTATCCGTTTTTTCAAGCCTTCTGATTACAATAATTGTTTTTGCAGTAGGGGTGTCGGTTGGAACTGTATCAGGTTATTTAGGCGGAGCCATAGACACAGTTTTGTCAAAGCTTATAACTATAATGCAGGCGTTTCCAAAGATAATACTTGCAATAGCCATAGCTGGGCTTTTGGGAATAGGAATACAAAATACTATAATTGCACTCTGTATGGTTGAGTGGGTAGAGTATGCAAGATTGTCCAGAAGCCTTACTTTTACCGCAAAGCAGCATAATTACATAAAAGCCGCGCGCGTGTGCGGAGAGTCACATCTGAAAATAATATTTAAGAGGATTATTCCTAATATAATTTACCCCCTTGTAGTAAATGCCAGCCTTGGAATAGCGTCAATGATAATGGAAATTGCCGCTCTTTCATACCTGGGAGTTGGTGTAAAAGAACCGATGGCTGAATGGGGAGCGATGATAAATGCAGGACGAAATTACATGCAGACCAATGTAAACCTTGTTATTGTCCCGGCAATAGCAATATTTATAACAGCGGCAGCCTTTAACCTTTTCGGCGAAAAGCTGCGAGATAAGATTAAGTAGGAGGAAACATATGAAGAAATTAGTATCAATAATAACTTTTGCCTGCGCAGGAATATTAGCTTTTTCGGGCTGTTCATCGGAAAAAAGTGCTGAAAGCACTGATAATACCGATAAATCAAATATAGCTGTAGTAGCTGATACCCAATGCCCGACAAGCCTTGATTTAGCGCAAAGCTGGGACAGCTGGTATACCTCAAGATGGGGGATTACAGAAACTCTATATAAGCTTGATGAAAATCTCGAGCCTCAGCCGTTTTTAGCTGAAAGCTGTATAATGGCTGATAATAATACCTGGGTTATTAATTTAAGGGATGACGTTACATTTCAAAACGGAAACAAAATGACAGCAGAAAGCGTCAAACTTTGCTGGGAGCGAACATCTCAAATTAATGCGCGCTTCAATGAACTTCTCTATATTAACAGCATGGATGCTGAAGGACAGACCCTTACAGTAAAGACATCAAAGGTTGTTCCAGCATTTACTAATGGACTTTGTGAGCCGCTTACGGGAATTATTGACGTAACGGCAGACAGCGACCCTGCGGTTTTGCCGATAGGAACAGGACCGTTTTCAGCGGTAAGCTATGAGGTCAAAACAAGGGCTGAAGTAACAAAATACGACGGATATTGGGGAGGAGAACCTAAGCTTGACGGCGCAGTTATAAATATTATTGGGGATACTGGCACACTTGCGCTGGCACAGCAAAATGGTGAAAGCGATATTTCAGTCAGCATGCCCTCTACAAGCCTTGAGCTTTTTAATGATACTTCCCTTTATAACGTAGATGGCGTACCAGGCTCTAGAGGACAGGTTATTTTTATGAATTTCTCCAATAAATTTCTGCAGGAAGAAGCAGTAAGGCAGGCAATCAGTATGAGTATAGACAAGCAAAGCTATGCTGATATAATAAATAAAGGCGCGTCAGTACCCGCAAGCGGCCTTTATCCCGATTTTATGGCCTTTGGAGGCGCAGACGGTTATAGCTATGACATAGGACAAGCTAATGCCGTTTTAGACGCGGCTGGTATTGTAGATACAGATGGAGACGGAATAAGGGAATTAGACGGAGAAAATATTTCTTTAAGGCTTCTCACATACAGTACAAAGGCCGAGCTTGCGAGCTTCTGCAATGAGATAGCGTCATCGGCCAAAGGTATTGGAATAGATATTTCGGTTGAAATTTATGAATCAGTGGTTGAACAGCAGAAAAGTGGAGACTTTGACTTAATGATGGTAAGCTTTACAATGGTACCGACAGGTGACCCTCAATATTTTGCTGATATTGCATTCCGTACAGGAGGAAGCAGCAACTATGGCGGATATTCAAACGAAAGAGTTGATGCTCTTGTAAACGAGCTTGATGAGGAATTTGACAGCGAAAGAAGAACAGAACTGGCTAAGGAAATACAGCAGACCA
>CAUHBX010000082.1 GCA_959604475.1 uncultured Eubacteriales bacterium | reverse complement strand
GGCCACGACCTGGGACATACCCCATTTGGCCATCAGGGCGAAACTATAATAGAGTCGCTGACCAAAAAATATCTTGAGGAGGATTTCTGGCATGAAAAAAACGGCCTGCGTTTTGTAGACAAGGTTGAACTGCTGGAGGACACCTATAAAAAGTCCCAAAACCTGAATTTGACATATGCGGTACGCGACGGGATAATTTCCCACTGCGGAGAGGTTGACGACAACGGCATAAAGCCAAGAGCAGAGTTTATATACCCCGAGGCGTTTCAGAAAGCAGGCCAGTTTCAGCCTATAACGTGGGAAGGCTGCGTAGTCAAGTATGCCGATAAGATAGCGTACATAGGCAGGGATATTGAGGACGCCGAAAGGCTTGGCCTTTTAGACAAAGCCGCCGAGGACATACTGCTTGATATGGCAAGACAGACCGACCAGGACGCGTTGAATACCACCGTTATAATACACAATATGATTATAGACATCTGCGAGAACAGTTCTCCCGAAAGCGGCATCCGACTCAGCCCGAAATTCCTTAAGCAGCTTAATGACCTTAAGGCATTTAACTATGAACATATTTATAACCATCCCCGCCTTAAACCCTTTAAATCCTATGCGGAAATGATTATAAGTGAAATATTCAGAGTACTTTTAGAGCTTTATGACGGCAAATACACCATCTACACTATGGATAAAATAGAAAAGTTTTATCCCCTGCTGCATAAATCATTTAAAAAATGGCTCTCAAGGTACTGCAGCATATCAATAGTCCCGCAGGAATACGAGCAGTTGTCCCTAAGCTGTGAAAATGAAAAAATATACGGCTCCCTCTCCACAGAACAGGAATATATACAGGCCATACTTGATTACATAGCGGGTATGACAGACCGCTTTGCCATAAAAATATTTACAGAACTAATAACCTATTAATTCTTTCGTCTTGACACTTTTATTTTTGAGTGTTAGTCTAAGGATGTAGTAACCTTTCTTCGTAAATGAGTTTTTCTCTACTGGCGGTAAAGCCCGCAAGCGCAAGCTGATTCGGTTAGTTTCCGAAGCCAACAGGAAGTCTGGACGGGAGAAGAAAGCTTTCATTCATTATGACTGGATGCTGTTTTCTCTAAAAGTAGAACATAAAAATCGGCATCCGGCGGCGGACCATACGGTCCTGATAACTGGGTGCTTTTTTATTTGAAAAGCCTCCGGGAATATCATAGCACGAAAGGAGAATTTTTATGAACGAAACTCAATCTGCCGGCGAACTGCAAAACCCTTTGGGGACGGAGCCTATTGGAAGGCTTATTGCCAAATACTCCGTACCGACTGCGCTGACGCTTATGGTAAACTATCTTTACAACATAGCTGACCAGGTATTTGTGGGGCAGGGTGTTGGCATTACCGGGATGGCCGCCACAAACGTTGCCTTCCCCCTCACAATCATAGCCACTGCAATCGGCCTTTTAATCGGAGACGGCTGCGC
Source organism: uncultured Eubacteriales bacterium (assembly GCA_959604475.1). Taxonomy (GTDB): domain Bacteria; phylum Bacillota; class Clostridia; order Lachnospirales; family Anaerotignaceae; genus Metalachnospira. Next base: position 3,994 of record CAUHBX010000082.1, on the reverse strand, counting down.
CGCCGGCATAAGCCTGTGCCTAGGAAGAAAGGAGCAGGAGGAGGCCGACAGGACAGTAAGCCATTGTGTAACCCTGCTTGTTGCAGGCGGTATTATACTTGCGGTCTTATGCAGCCTGTTCGCTTCACAAATCGTTACCCTCTTCGGCGCTACGGACACGGCATTTGAGGAATGCCTCTCGTATACACGCACTATAGTGTGGGGACTGCCCTTTCTTATGCTGGGCACATCACTGACCGCGATTATACGTGCCGACGGAAATCCCAAATATACAATGAAATGCATGATTATCGGTGCAGTAATCAACCTGATTTTGGACCCGATATTTATATTCCCTCTGCATATGGGCGTTCTAGGCGCGGGAATAGCTACGGTAATCGGTCAGGTGGCGGCGGGGCTTCTCTGTTTTAAATATTTATGGAAGCTTAAAAACGTACATATTAAAAAAAGTGACCTGAAGCCGACAGCGCACACGTCCAAAAGAATTTTCTTACTCGGCTTTCCAAGCCTCATCACCCAAATAATGACTGCCGCGGTGCAGATAGTAATGAATAACCTTATGACAATATACGGCGCCAAAAGCGTATACGGCAGCGACATTGCACTATCCGTTTACGGAATGATGATGAAGGTTTACCAGATTGCCCACTCGATGTTTGTAGGCGTTTCCTCCGCAACCCACCCCATTAACGGTTACAATTTCGGCGCTGAAAACTATGCCCGCGTCAGGCAGTCCTACCGGCTGGCGGCAGCAATTGCCCTAAGTGTTTCCGTACTGTGGTTTATAATATATCAGGTATTTCCGGGCCAAATCGGAAGCCTTTTCGTATCTGGCGACCCGCTTTATATTGAATGTTCAAGACATTGCTTTAAGCTTTTCATGGCAGCGTTTTTCCTCTATGGCCTGCATATGGTAACAAGCGCCTTTTTCCAGGGAATAGGTAAGCCGGCCAAGGCGCTTCTTATTCCACTATCACGTCAGGCGGTATTTCTTATTCCGCTTTCCTTACTGCTATCATCTGAAATAGGGCTTGACGGAGCGCTCATAGCGGCGCCCATAGCGGATACACTTACATTTTTACTCTCTCTGGCGCTTGCCTTGACAGAATTCAGAGGCTGGAAGAAAAAGCAGATGATATAATAATTGAAGGAGACGCAAATCTAAATATGCGTCTCCTTTTTTATATGCCCTCAAACAGCACATTTCTTTTTATCCACTTAATTACTGAGTCCACGCTGTTGCCCTCGTTGAGGTTTGTAAAAAGAAAATCCCTTCCGTTTCTCATTCTTTCGGAATCCCTGGCCATCACCTCAAGGCTTGCCCCTACCATAGGCGCCAAATCTGTTTTGTTAATAATAAGCAGGTCGGAGCGGGTAACCCCAGGGCCGCCCTTTCTGGGAATTTTCTCTCCCTGCGCCACATCTATGACATAAATTGTGGCGTCGGCTAAATCAGGGCTGAATGTAGCGGAAAGGTTGTCGCCGCCGCTTTCTATGAACACAATCTGTACGTCCGGAAATTTTTCGGTCATCTCATCCATGGCCTCCAGGTTCATACTGCAGTCCTCACGTATTGCCGTATGCGGGCACCCTCCTGTTTCCACACCCATAATCCTTTCCGGGTCAAGCGCAGAGTTTTTGATAAGGAACTCCGCGTCCTCCTTGGTATATATGTCATTTGTAATAACGCAAATGGAATAATCCCCAAGCATTTTTCTTGTGAGTCTTTCTATAAGCGCAGTTTTTCCCGAGCCTACGGGTCCGCCTACGCCTATTTTAACATAAGACATAAAATCCCTCCTTAATGTGTATGGCTGTGCGCCGAAGCGCCTCCGTGGGCGTGGCATACAGTGTAGCCTGTAAATTTATCCTCAGTTTTTTTCACATCAAAGCCAAGCTTTTTAAGATAAAGAAACGTCGACTCGTCATAGGGCACCGTCACACGGCCGCTTTCTATCAAAAGCGAAAGATGCCTGTTGCCAAGCTCAAAGCAAAGCCTTCCCATCTCTTCCATTGTCTGAACTCTTATCTGTGTAAGGTGTGCGGGAAGCACCTCAGCGGCAATCACCTTTTTGTCGTCCTCGTAAAGGATGTCTCCGTCTTTTAGCGGCTGTTCAAGCTGTATCCCCAGCTCTTGACCAAATTCCGACACCTTCTTAAACAGCTTCTTCTCCTGTTCGTACCATTCAAAATATACTCTGTCTATTAATTTGCCCTGCGGCTTTTTTTCATTCATATTACCGATAACCCTGTTTATTATCATCCTGCACGCTCCTTTAGTATTTTCGTATACGAAACGACGGTTTATCCAAGGTGTTCCTCCTGACAAAATCCCAAATATCCCTCTGGATGTCAAACATTTCAAGCGTCGTTTTAAACAGCGCCTTAATAACCATCAGATTTTTGTCCACTGCCGAGGCTGCACCCTTAAACTCATCCTTCTTGTCCATGAAATATTGGTATAGTTCTTCCGACAGCTCCTCCGTTATGTTTTGTCCAACCACGTAGGCTGTCTGGAATATACTATAGTCACCCAGGCAGCCTACGCTCTTATAGCTATCATCACCGGGAACTATTTTCAGGCAATCCTTTAAAACCAGCTTTTCTTCATAATAAATTTCCGTATCAGACATATAGTAGTCAAAGTCAAAGCACTCGTCTCTTGACATTCTTCCCGGCACCATAGTGTCCCATGAAAAAAGGAAGCCTCCGCTTTGAACCCTGTATATGTTTTTCTGTGAAAAACGTGAATTTGCATAGGGTACGCTGTGCTCGGGCAAATATTCAGCAATACAGCCCTCTGCCACGTCTATAGCTACTCTCTGGCTGGCAGGGCCGCCCTTTGAGCGGTAAATTTTGTTTGAGGACGGGGTGGTTATTACCGCCTCGGCCCCGTCCGTAAAGGAAAACCTCAGGTCAAACAAATCACCCTCCAGCATTCCGCTGCTTGGGTTTAAAATGTATAAAAACGCCTCTCCGTCCTCCATTGTATTTGCCGGAAGCACCTGCAGCGGAAGCTTGAAAAACTGCTTTGCCACATAGGTTTTGCCGGAGCTGTTTTTCTTAAAATCTAAATGTAAAATTCCGTTTGGCTCCATTTTTACTCCTCCTAAGACATATACATTCTGGAATACTGCCTTTCGTGGAGCATAGAGGAAATATCCGTAAACGGAGTAAAGGAAAACATGTCCTCCTCATTCATTTTGGCCGCGCTTTTGGCGCATTTTTCTATTTCTCCGTAACAGTTTTTCATTATTATCTGCCCATCCGTCTGGCTCAGCGGTATTAGCTTTATCCCCGCCTGTATGTATGAAATCAGCGTGCCGGCCGTATAGCACTCAAGTGCGTCATCCAGCGGTATTTCAAGATGCCGGCAGGCAATGCCAAAGGCAGTGGCGTAATTAAGCCCACTTTTTGTCTCGGGCAAACTGCCCGGATACATACTGCTGAAAACCCTTATAAACGCCCTGCCCGTCTTAAGCGATGCGCTTCTGATTTCCTTAGTTGGCTTCAGAGCTGTGCACAGTGTGTCAAGCTCCTCAAACCTTTCAGGGCTTTCGTAGACCAGCTTTATTACAGGCAGATCCGTTTTGCCAAAGCCGTTATTTAAAAGCCCCTTCAGATACTTCTCAAAGTCTTCAGGCCCCTTTATATTACCCTCCTCCACCATATACTCAAATCCATAGGAATGGCTGAACGCCCCTATGGGAAATGTTCCCGAGCACAGGTGAATAAGCTGTATGCAGGCGGAACCTTCCATAATACCACCCCTCTCATCTGAAAAAATATTTCTGTGTAAGGGGAAGCGTCTTTGCCGGGTCGCAGGTTATAAGCTCATTGTCCACAAAAACCTCATAGGTTTCAGAGTCTATCCTTATGTTGGGACAGTAATTGTTGTATATCATGTCCTTTTTGCCAAGCTTTCTGGTGTTTTTTACGGGCAGAAGCTTATCCCCGGAAAACGGCAGCTTTTCGGCAAGGCCATGCTCTATGG
>CAUHBX010000081.1 GCA_959604475.1 uncultured Eubacteriales bacterium | reverse complement strand
ATGCTTGGCGTAGTAACAGTTCTGTTATGCAACTTAACCGTGCCTAAGGTAGCTGCATTCAGCCTGACACTTTTGACCTTTGTCGGACAGGTTTTTACTGGTGCCGCAATTGATGCCCTTACTGCAGGCCAATATACGCAGTCAACAGTAATCGGCGGTATTCTTGTCGCCGCAGGAATGGCATTAAATCTTTTATACGAATATTACCAAAATAAAAAAGCACTCTCATAGAGTGCTTTTTTATTATCCACAGTTCTCATCGGTATTATTTTATGACGGACATATAACCTTAATGTTTATTTCAAGGCTTTCCGAGGTTTCAACTATATCGTAATATGCTGGTATTCCGGCGTTTCTTACAGTATCAACAGTCTGTTTTATGGAATTTGTAAACAGCTTCATGTCGCTGAAGGAGCTTTTAACCTTTTGTTCGTGCGCTCCGAACCGCATACAAAATAAAATCTTTTCCACATAATCCTCAGCTTTTTTCACAGTCATGTCCTGTTCAACTATTTCATTGATAGTCGAAAGCCTAAGCTGTTTGTCAGGTATTTTTAAAACAGCCTTAACATAGGCCTCGTCCAATCTGTTTTCGCTTATTAGCTTAAGGGCTTCCTCGGGAAGCTCCAGTATCTTCAGCCTGTTGTTTATAAGCGACTGGCTGAGTCCTGTTTTAGATGCAATTTCCTCAATTGTAAGGCCGAAATCATCCATCAGCGCTTTATAGCCCTCTGCCTCCTCTATATAGCTTAAATTCTTTCTCTGCAGATTTTCAATAAAAGAGAGTATTGAGCTTTCTTCCTCATCAGCGTCAATAAACACAGCCGGAATTGTTTTAAGCCCTGCGGCCCTTGACGCACGCAGCCTCCTTTCACCGGCCACAAGCTCGTATGTCTTGCCGTTTACAATCCTTACGGTAACCGGCTGTATCACTCCGTATTTTTTTATGGAGTCCGTAAGTCTGTTAAGAGAATAAAAATCAAAGTACTTCCTCTGCTGGTACGGGTTGGGCTTAATCTCATCTATAGGCAGTTCCATAATATGTATATCCTCTTCCTTGGACATTTCTTTAAAAAGTTTAATTGCCACAAAAAAACCTCCTTCTTAAAATATGTTTATTATATGACAGATATTTTCAAATATTTTACAGTCATAAGTATATCACATAATTCTGAAGCAGGTTTTTTTTATACATACTATATTATTATTTATTGTAACAAATTATTTGCTGAAAAAAATCACATAATCGGTTCTTTTTTCACTTTCCCGGCTTTCCTGGGATATTTTGAAGGGGTAGGCTTAATTTTATTTATTATAATAAGGCTGTGGTTAATGTCAGTTTCAGGGATAGACACGGCTTTTATTTCTGAAATTTCTCCGCCCAGTACCCTGATGGCCTTTTCCGCCTCAGAAACCTCCTGTGAAACATCAGGGCCCTTCATCGAAATAAACATACCTCCGACCCTTACAAACGGAAGACAGTACTCACACAGCACAGCAAGGTTAGCGACAGCCCTCGAAATGCACATATCAAAGCCTTCTCTCAGGCCTTTATCATTGCCTCCGTCCTCAGCGCGCAAATGGACGCAGTCTGTTTTTTCAAGCCCAAGCGCCTTTGTCAGTTCGTTTAAGAACAAAATTCTCTTATTTAAAGAATCTAAAAGTGTAATATCAATATCAGGGCAGGCTATTTTCACCGGAACTCCCGGAAAGCCCGCTCCGGTCCCTACATCTATTATTTTTTTTCCTGACATATCGGCTCCGCTGCAGAGCGCAAGGCAGTCAACAAAATGCTTAAGTATAATTTCCCTGTCGTCAGTTATTGCCGTCAGGTTCATTTTCTCATTCCACTCTATAAGCATATCCTTATAGGTCATAAACTGTTTAAGCTGTGCCTGATTAAGCTCTACGCCTATTTTACTGCAGCTTACACAGAGCAGCTCTTCCAAAGGGGACATATTACTCGCTCCTTTTCTTATTCTGTTCAAGATAAATAAGCAGCACCGTTATATCAGCGGGCGATACTCCCGTAATTCTTGATGCCTGCCCAATTGATGCCGGGCGTATATTATTAAGCTTTTGTATAGCCTCCAAACGCAGATTTTTAATCCCGCTGTAGTCAATATCCTCCGGCAGAAGCTTATTTTCCATTTTCTTAAACTGGTTTACCTGGTTCATCTGCTGCTTTATATATCCCTCATACTTAATTTTGATATTTACCTCTTCCATAACGTCAAATGGAAGCCCGGGCCTTTCCATGTCTATAGGCTCCAGCTTAAAATAATCAAGCTCGGGCCTCTTTATAAGGTCTGAAAGCTTAACACCCGATTTCAGCCTTGTGCTGTTAAAGCTGTCCAAAAGCTCCTGCACGGCCTCCTTTGGCGTTACAGTTACATGGTTAACACGCTCTATTTCCTCATTTATTAATCTTTCCTTTTCAAGGAACTTTTGATATCTTTCCTCTGAAATAAGCCCTATCTCATATCCCTTTTTCGTAAGCCTTTCATCGGCATTATCCTGCCTTAGCAGCAGCCTGTACTCGGCCCTTGAAGTCATCATTCTGTATGGCTCCATGCTTCCCCTTGTTACAAGGTCGTCTATAAGCACACCCGTATAGGCTTCTGAACGGTCAAGTATAAGCGGCTCCTTTTTCTGGATATATCTGACGGCGTTTATACCGCCTATAAGCCCCTGGGCCGCGGCCTCCTCATAGCCTGAACTTCCGTTGAACTGTCCGGCGCTGAAAAGTCCCCTTATTTTCTTGAACTCAAGGCTGAGCTTAAGCTGGGTCGCGTCTATACAGTCGTATTCAATGGCATAGGCATTTCTCATTATACGGCAGTTTTCCATGCCGGGAAGGGTTCTGTACATCTGAACCTGAACCTCCTCGGGAAGTGATGTGGACATTCCCTGTATATACATTTCACTTGTGTCCTCGCCCTCAGGCTCAATAAAAATCTGGTGCCTTTCCTTATCGGCAAAGCGTACAACCTTGTCTTCGATTGAGGGGCAGTATCTGGGGCCTGTACCCTTTATCAAGCCGCCGTACATAGCTGAACGGTGAAGATTGTCCCTTATAAGCTTATGTGTATTTTCGTTTGTATAGGTAAGATAGCAGTTTACCTGTTCACGTTTTATTTCTTCCGGCCTGTTCTCAAAGGAAAAGGGCACGATATTGTCGTCGCCGTACTGGGGTGTCATTTTAGAAAAATCTATTGTATTTCCGTCAATTCTTGCCGGTGTTCCCGTCTTAAAACGGTACAATGTTATTCCCAAGTCAAGAAGAGACTGGCTAAGCTGTGTGGCAGGCATCAATCCGTTGGGGCCGCTGTGTACTATGGTCTCACCGTAAAGGCATCTGGCCTTTAAATATGTACCGGCGCAAAGTATAACGGCTTTTGCCCTATACTCGGCCTCGGAGGATGTCATAATTCCCTTGGCTGTTCCGTCCTCAACAAGAATTTTCGTTACCTCTCCCTGTCTGATATGCAGGTTTTTGGTATTTTCAAGGGTTCTTTTCATTTCCCTCTGATAACGCCCCTTATCTGCCTGTGCCCTTAAGGAATATACCGCAGGACCCTTGCCCGTATTTAACATTTTAGTCTGTATATATGTTTTATCTATGTTTTTTCCCATTTCGCCGCCAAGCGCGTCTATTTCCCTTACAAGGTGTCCCTTAGAGCTTCCGCCAATACTTGGATTACACGGCATCATTGCTATACTGTCAAGGCTTATAGCAAATATTATTGTTTTAAATCCCATTCTGGCTGAGGCCAGCGCAGCCTCACAGCCGGCATGACCGCCGCCGATAACAATAACGTCCGCTTCTTCCGCTAAATAAGCCATTTTTCCACTCTCCTTATTTGCCTAAGCAAAATCTTGTAAATATCCTGTCAATTATTTCGTCGTCAACACTGTCACCTGTAATTTCTCCAAGGGCAGTAAGGGCGTCCTGTAAGTCCATTGATATAAAATCCTCTGGCATGCAGCTTTCAATCGTGGCTATGGCCCTGTCCAGCGCCTCCATCGACTTTTCCAGCATATTTTTATGTCTGGCATTGCTTATAAGCACCGACTCCTTTGCCGCAACATCTCCGCCAAGGAACATATCCTTAAACCTTTCAGTCAGCTTTTCTATACCTGAACCTTCTTTTGCTGATATATAAATAATATTTTCAGCATCAGTATACTTACAGAGCGCATCAACGTCAATATTAATGTCAATATCGGTTTTATTTGCAAGTATAACAGACTTTCTTCCCTTTATAAAATCCAGTATTTCAATATCCTCGTCAGAAAGGGGGGAGGAGGCGTCTATCATCATAAATATAACATCTGCCGATTCCGCGCATTTTCTGGATTTTTCAACTCCGATTTTTTCAACCTTATCTCCTGTTTCCCTTATTCCTGCCGTATCTACAATTTTAACAGGTATTCCTCCAAGGTTCATATATTCCTCTACAGTATCCCTGGTTGTTCCCGGTATTTCCGTAACAATGGCCCTTTCCTCCATTAAAAGCAGATTTAAAAGGGAGCTTTTTCCCACGTTGGGTTTGCCCAGAATAACAGCTTCGACGCCTTCTCTTATAATTCTTCCCATATCAGCCGATTCAATAAGCTTTTTAATTTCAGACTTGAGAAAGATAGTCCTTTTATGCATTTGGGAGTAGGTTTCTTCCTCAACGTCATGTTCAGGGTAATCTATCGCAGCCTCAATTGCCGCAATCATATCCAAAATTTCTTCTCTAAGCCCATGTACCTTCTCTTTTATGCTGCCCTGAAGCTGATTCATCGCAGTTTTTCTTGAAAGCTCTGTTTTTGAATCAATAATATCCATTACCGCCTCAGCCTGAGAAAGGTCGATTCTGCCGTTTAAAAAAGCACGCTTTGTAAACTCTCCCGGCTCCGCAAGCCTTGCCCCGTTATTTAATACAAGCTCAAGCACCTTTTTTGTTACAAGAAGACCGCCGTGGCAGTTTATCTCTACTATGTTTTCCTTTGTATAGGTTCTTGGGGAGAGCATGAGCATAACCAAAACCTCATCAAGTGTTTCCCCTGTTCTGGGGTCAACAATATGCCCGTAGGTTATTGTATGTGATTTTTTACCGCTCAGCTTTCTGCCATCAGCGGAAACAAATATTTTATCCGCTATCCCAACGCTTCCGCTTCCGCTTATTCTTACAATTCCAATTCCGCCGCTTCCTATAGGAGTTGATATGGCGGCAATATCATCATCAAGACAAATATTTTTCATAATCATCCCTCATTATCTTAAAAAGCCCGATAGAAAAACTATCGGGCAAATAAATATTTTATTCTGTTTTTGTTTTGCCCTTAAGCGCTATTACTACGTTTCTGTAAGGTTCTTCACCCTGCGAGAATGTTGTCACATATCTGTCATTTTGAAGCGCAGAATGGATTATCCTTCTCTCATATGGGTTCATAGGCTCAAGCACAACATTCTTTCCGGTATGCTTTACCTTTCTGGCAAGATTATAGGCAAGGGACTCAAGCGTTTCTT
>CAUHBX010000080.1 GCA_959604475.1 uncultured Eubacteriales bacterium | reverse complement strand
AGCAATATAAAATGACAGTTATAACGACTGCCTTTTAATATTAGGTTATGACTAAAAATCGTACGGAAGCAAAAAACAACGGATATTCCAAATTTATCCGTTGTTTTTTTGTCTTTAATTGCGCGTTATTGGATAAGCGGGATATGGCATATACTCCTTATTGGGAGGGTATTGCCATGAAGATGAAAACAATAAAAAAGTATTTCGTGATTTCCCAGCTTTATGTTCTCATATGCATTGTGGGGGTGCCTTTTACCGTTGCGAAGCTTTCGGCCTCGGGCGCATCCCTTCCGCAGATTATACATGAAAAAAAGAACGGGGATACTGAGCAATATGTTCCGGCGGTTTCATATACAGTAGGCGGGGAGGATATGGAGGAGTATTTAAAGGGCGTTGTGGCTGCGGAAATGCCGGTTTCTTTTCCGCTGGACGCGCTGAAGGCGCAGGCTGTAGCGTCGAGAACATACGCAGTCAGGGCTGTGGAAAATGCAGAGTTTGAGCTGGCTCCTGCCGACATAGGCCAGGCATATATAACCGAGGAAAAAATGAAGGAAAACTGGGGAGAGAACTTTGATGCATATTACGCAAAAATTTGCGAAGCCGTTGACACCACGGCGGGAGAAATAATGGAATATGACGGGGAGCCGATACTTGCTGTGTTCCACTCCACCAGCGCCGGGGAAACGGAGACGGCAGGCAATATATGGAACTATGACCTTCCGTATCTGGAGAGCACCGACAGCGAGGGTGATACGCTTGCTCCAAATTATGAAACGACAAAAACAATCAGCGAGGACGAAATAATAGCTTCGTTTAAAGAAAAATATCCCGATTTTCAGGCGGAAGCGGCAACGCTGTTTGATACCATAAAAATAAATGAGAGAAGCCAGGCCGGATACATAACAGATATAAGCATAGCGGGAATGGGCTTTACCGGCAAAGAGGTCAGGGAGGCGCTCGGACTTAGAAGCAGTAATTTTACCGTTGCGAAAGCTGATGGAGGAATTTCCTTTACAACAAAGGGATTCGGGCACGGCGCCGGAATGAGCCAGTACGGTGCCAAATATATGGCCGAAAACGGTTCGGATTACAAAGCGATACTTGACCATTACTACAAAAATGTTACTATAGCCAAACTATAAAGAAGGGCCCTTGGGGGCCCTTCTTTAATCTTGACATTGTCCAGATGCATGATATACTTGATATAGACATTGTCTAGATTGGAGGAAGCTATGAAAGACGGTTATCATCATGGAAATTTAAAGGAACAGCTTATTCTTGCGGGTATAGACATGATAAACAGGGACGGCATAGAGGGGCTTTCATTAAGAAGGGCAGCGGATAAGTGCGGAGTAAGCCACGGAGCCCCTTACAGCCATTTTAAGGACAAGAATGAGTATTTGATTAATATAAACGCATTTGTTGAAGAGGAGTTTTCAAAGGCGCTAACGGAGGCAGGCGACAGGGAGACCGGTGATAATACCGTTGTAAAAATGGCGAAGGCATACGTCAGGTTTTTCAGCAGCAATCCCAACTACTACAAATTTTTTATGGATTATGCCGATTACAGAATTAACATCAGTGAAACGGAGATAATATGCGAAAATTCAAGGCCTTTTGAAATATTCCGCTCAGCGGCGCAGGAATATTTAAAGGGCCTGCCAAAGGACAGGATGGCAATGAACATTATTAAAATGTGGGCGATGGTGCAGGGAATAACAATTTTGGCCGTTATGCCAAGTGTAAGCTGCCATATGGATTGGGAAGATTATACACAAAGGCTTATATGCTCGGACAAGGAGGAAAACATATGACTCTTGTAATACATGATTTAAGCAAAGAGGAGGCCGCGGCGTTTGATTTTAAGGAAAGCAGGGTTATATCTGATAACGGCGGGATAAGGAACTGTATAGGCTGCTTCGGCTGCTGGGTAAAGTCGCCGGGACAGTGCGTAATACACGACGGCTATGAAAACCTGGGGAGTGAGCTTTCAAAGTGCAGCCGTCTTATAATTATAAGCAGATGCGCCTACGGATGCTACAGCCCTTTTGTTAAAAATGTCCTGGACAGGATTATTTCTTATGTACACCCGTGCTTTGAAATAAGAAACGGTGAAATGCACCACAAAAGAAGATACGATAATATAATTACAGTAGACCTGTATATGTACGGCAGCGGCATTACCGAGGGCGAAAAGAAAACCGCCGAGGGTATAGTAAGGGCCAATGCCGTTAATTTCGACGGAAATGTCGGAACAATTGCTTTTGCTGAAAATGCACAGAAGCTTGGAGGTGAACTGATTTGCTGACAGTTTTAATAAACGGAAGTCCAAAGGCAAAGGACAGCGCAAGCGGCGTTATACTTGGCGAGATTAAGAGCTGCCTGCCGGGTAATATGGAGGTTTGTGAGGTAAGCTTCAGAAGCGGTAAAATCAGCGGCAGAGATATGGAGTGCATTAATAGGTCGGACAGCATTATTTTGGCATTTCCCCTTTATGTTGACTGCGTGCCCTCAAACGTGCTGCGCTGTCTTGAGCAGATTGAAAATGCCGGCGCGAATGTAAACGCTGTCTGCAATAGCGGCTTTTACGAGGCCGGGCAGAACGCACTGGCCCTTGATGTTATCAAAAACTGGTGCATACGCAACGGGCTGAACTGGAAGCGCGGAATTGGATTAGGCGGAGGCGGGGCAGTTGTAGGAATGCAGACAGTGCCTTTGGGCAAAGGACCAAAAAAGAACATGGGAAAGGCATTTAGCGTATTGGCTGAAAATGTGGCCGATGGCACTGGAGGCGATAATATTTACGTTTCCATTGGAATACCAAGGGCCGTTTATAAAATGGCCGCCGATATGGGCTGGAAGAAATTGGTCAAGGAAAACGGGCTTAAAGCAGAGGATTTGAACAGAAGAATATAAAAGATGGGAGAGCTCCCCCATCTTTTATTTAGCGGTGTATTCATTCCATACTGGACTTACGCTTCCTCTATTTCAAATGGATTATCCGCTATATCCTGGGCAGTGGCAAGATACAGCTCGTCAATAAACTGGCTGTAGAAATTCCCGGGCCCTTTGGCCTTGCTTTCGGCACGGCTTCCGGCAAGGTTATATACAGCGGTTGCACTTAGCGCGGCTATAAAGGGTGAGGCCACCGCGGCATACACCGCCGCTACGCCTCCCAAAGAGCAGCCTGCGCCTGTAATCTTCTCCATAAAATGTGAGCCGCCACTGGAGTATGCGAAAACAGTACCGTCGGTTACAAGGTCAGTCTCGCCTGATACTGCTACAGCACCGCCAGTCCATCTAGCAAGGGCGGCCGCCGCGTTTTTTGCGGAATTTACCGTGTCTGTGGAATCAACCCCGCGCGCGTTAGAGCCGCCGGAGCTTCCCTCAAGTCCCCAAAGGCCCGCGAGAGCTATAATTTCAGAGGCATTTCCCCTTATTATAGACGGCTTATATTCCTTAAAGCAGCCAAGCAGCTTTGTACGGAGCTCGCCTATTCCGACTGCAACGGGGTCAAGAACCCATGGCTTTCCTAAATCATGCAAAGCTTTTGCCGTGCGGGGGAGCGTTTCCTCGTAAATGGGAAGCAGTGTGCCGACATTGATGTATACCGACCCTCCGGCATTCGCTAAAAACTCCCCTTCATCAGGAAGATAAACCATAGCGGCTGAGCCTCCGACCGCGAGCTGGGCATTAGCCACAAAATTGATTGTAACGGAATTGGTTATGGAGCCCGCCATGGGATTGTCCTCCTTAACCTTCATTACTGCCGAAGCTATCTGATTTTTAATTTCCTCTTTGCTGTACATTGATATCATTCCTTTCAAAATAAAAAAGATGCCTGCCGGATTGGCAAGCACCTTTGACTTCTGATTAATTGCTTCCCTACGACAGTATTAACTGACAGGTTCAAAGGGTCAGGTTTAACCTTCTCAACTCTTTTGAGTTCCCCCGCAAACGAATAAATTTAATTTTATCTATTTTAGCACTAACGAAACCATGTGTCAATTTAATATGGTAGAAGCAAAGTAGGCATTTAACTTTTATTGACAGGGTGGGTCAGGTATATTACAATTAGATTAGAAATTTTAAGGAGACTTTAATATATGAAACCGCTTGAGGGAAGAACAAGAAAAAGAGGCGACAGGTACGACGGGTTTTTGGTAAGGAATGTTGACCCTATGGGCACGCTGATACCGTTTATAATGAAAACAAAGGCAGATTCATGGGTGCTTATGGACGACAGGATTGACATTACCCATACGCAGGAATTTATGCGGGAAATGAGAAAAAACGGCACTATGCCTGCCCTTTCGCTGTATCAGGTGGTTTTTGCGGCAATGGTAAGGACAATTGTTGACGTACCTGAAATAAACCGTTTTGTGCAGAACGGAAGAATCTATGCCAGAAATGAAATTAAAGGTTCTATGGTAGTTATGAGGGGGCTTACAAAGGAAAGCGAAAGAACAACCATCATGCCGAAGTTTGAAATGGAGGACACACTGACTGACATCGTTAAAAAGATAAACGATGAAATCAACCCCATAGACAGAACACAGAAAAAGGTCAGGGACGATGAAAATAAGTCCTCATTTGATATGCTGCAGACTGCCTTAAGCGCTGTGCCGGCATTTATGCTACACTTTGTTTTTGATACAATGAAATTTTTAGACAGGCATGGCTGGCTGCCCAGGGCAATAAACAGACTCAGCCCGTTTCATTCCAGCTTTTTTATTACGAATATGGGCTCTATGGGAATGATGCCGGTCTATCATCACATATATGAGTTTGGAACTCTTTCCTGCTTCGGCGCAATAGGGACAATTGATACTGAATATGAGCTGAACAGAAAGGGAGAAATGCAGAAACACGTCTATCTGAATACAAAATTTGTAATTGATGAGAGGGCGACAGACGGATTTATATACGCCATGGCAATGAAAAGTTTTAAGAAATACATAATGAAGCCGGAGCTTCTGCTTATACCGCCTAAAAATATAGTACAGGATAAAATAGACAGATAAAATAAGGGAAAAACCAATCGGTTTTTCCCTTTAATTTATTTTGCCAGCATCATTCTGTCGTTGGCGAACTCTCCGCCACTGACCTCAGTAAATTTTTTAAGCAGGTCGTCAACGGTCAGGCTTTTCTTTTCATCGCCCGACACATCATATATAATACGTCCTTCGTTCATCATTATAAGACGGTTGCCTATTGCTATAGCGTCCTTCATATTATGGGTAACCATAAGGGTGGTGAGATTATCTTCGGATACAAGCTCCTCTGTAAGCTCCAAAACCTTAGCGGCTGTTTTAGGGTCAAGCGCAGCCGTATGCTCGTCAAGCAGCAGAAGCTTAGGGCGTTTAAGCGTTGCCATTAAAAGAGTAAGGGCCTGGCGCTGGCCTCCTGAAAGGAGGCCGACTTTACTGGTCATACGGTCCTCAAGGCCAAGGCCAAGCCTTTCAAGCGCCTCTCGGTAGCTGTCCTTTTCATTTGCCTTTATTCCCCAGCCAAGTCCTCTTTTTTCGCCCCTCCTGAATGCAAGCGCAAGATTTTCCTGTATCTGCATTCCTGCCAGCGGCTCGGTAGGACAACCGGGCGGCTCTA
>CAUHBX010000079.1 GCA_959604475.1 uncultured Eubacteriales bacterium | reverse complement strand
CATGTATATTCTGGCTAACCGCGATATGGAGCTTGCCTGTGATGAGGCAGTTGTAAGGCTTTTTGGGGAGGGCACCCGTTCCTCCTATGCCCTTGCGCTTATCAGTATGGAGGAGAAGCAGAGCGGCTTTAACCCCTTGTGCAGCAGTTTCAGCAAAAACGCCATTGAAGAGAGAATAACGGCCGTTATGAAAACGAAAAGGGCTTCCCTTATTGCGGTAATAATGGCAGTGGCTTTAATTGCGGCCGTTTCGGTTGTTTTCGCGACCTCATCAAATGATAATTCCCTGTCAGCCATACCAAACACGGATTTTACTGACGAGGAATATTCTAAGCTTTCAGCCCTGCGCTTTGACGGCTATAAAAGCATGACGGTTTCGGAATATCAAAACAGGGTATGGACAATGACTGACACTGAACAGTACCATGAATTGCTTGAGCGCTTTTCCCAAAACGAGCAGTTCTTTGACATGAGAGATACCAATAAAACCTCCGCATTCTATTTTTATGTGCTTGAGCCTCTTACGGCTGAAAGATGGGAATCGAGGGATTTCGGCGGATATGTTGAAGCAAGGGGCAAAAATGAACCGGTTAGCATTGAATATGCTGTGACCTTTGAAATAGAAAATCCTGATACATTGACTGTCGGAGAATATGAAGACGCATGGAACGGCCTGTCAGAGGGAGTATCTGAATTTATGAGGACTCTTTCCGCTGACACACTGCAAAGCCAGGATAGCATGACCGAAGCCGGAACTATGGAAATACTCAATCTAGCTGAAAAATACTCAAAAAACGGTCTGCAAATTTCATTAGTATATGTATCCTGTACCCCTTTTACCTATCAGTATGGCGCATCTGATGAAACTATAGGACAGATAAATGAGCAATTGGAAACAGAGCTGGCTCAATTTGCCCCCTTTGGCTTAACCTACGGCGTTGAAAATATAAACGGAGAGCCGGAGCTTAAAATGTACTTTGAAAACACAGAGGTACGCGGTATTTACAACAGTACTACCGGAGAATGGATAACAGACCATATGGGAATTGGAGGCTATTCCCCCGGCGCGGTTGAGCTTGAAGCCGTTTACGAAAATGGAAGGCTTGCTGGACTTAAAAAGGCTGATAACCAGCAGTATTGGGATGAAATAAGAACTAAGGAAACAGCCGACTATGATTATGAGCTGAGCAACATTCCCTATGCCGACGAGGAGGATTACGCCTCCCTGTTTGCCCTAATGACTCCCGGCTATAAAAGCATGTCTGTAGAGGCCTTTAACCGTCTGCTTCTGGACTGGTCCAACGAAAGCTATGACAGGCACGACAGAATACTGGAGGGCGCCGTCCATGATGATTTTCTGGTAAGCCTTTCTCCTGAGCAGGAGGAATTTGTAAAGGTTACGTTTATTGCCTCCAACACCGAAAACGCTATGTATGTAAACAGCATAAACAACGGCACCGCAGAGAAAGACCCTTCCTTTGGAAGCTTTGATTTGTACAGGGAAGCTTCCCAGGGCGGTGCATACGGCTGGTGCCGCCTGTATTTTGACATGAACTATCATATTGAGGACAAGGGCCTTATAACAATAGGAGAACGTGATAAGGCGCTGTCTGACTTTGCAGATAAAGTAAACAGCTACTGGTACAGCGAGGATATTGGCGTTCTTTTAAAAATGAAAAAATCCGACGCGGTTAAAAAGCTGAAAGAAATCTCCGATGAATGCAGTGACGGCAAAATAACAATAACAGTTGACAGCGATTATGTCCACTTTGAAAATTTGGACGAAAGAGACCGCATTTAAGGCAATTTTTCATTGATTTTTTATGTTAATTCTCTTTAAAATGGTGTATAATCGAGTGTATATACAAATGAAGGGATGTTATACAAATGAATTTCGAAACAATGTCACTGCTGACCGACTTTTATGAACTGACAATGATGCAGGGCTACTTTGACGCCGGCAATGACAAAACAGTAGTCTTTGACGTTTTTTACCGTGTAAATCCTTCTGGCAACGGATTTGCAATTGTCGCAGGATTGGAGCAGGTAATAGATTATATTAAAAATCTCAGGTTTTCAGACACCGATATTGAATATCTGCGTTCAATGAATACCTTTTCAAATGAATTTCTGAATTACCTTAAAACCTTTAAATTCACAGGTGATATATACGCAATACCCGAGGGAACAATCGTATTTCCCACAGAGCCCCTTGTAAGGGTAAAGGCACCCATTATGGAAGCGCAGATAGTAGAGGCGGCTGTGCTGAACATTATAAACCATCAGTCGCTTATAGCAACAAAAGCCGCACGTGTCGTATGGGCCGCAGGCGGTGATGCCGTTATGGAATTCGGCCTGCGCCGCGCCCAGGGCCCCGACGCGGGTATATACGGCGCAAGGGCTGCTGTAATCGGCGGCTGCGCGGGCACAAGCAATGTACTTACAGGAAAGATGTTTGACGTGCCCGTGCTTGGAACCCATGCCCACAGCTGGG
Source organism: uncultured Eubacteriales bacterium (assembly GCA_959604475.1). GTDB lineage: Bacteria > Bacillota > Clostridia > Lachnospirales > Anaerotignaceae > Metalachnospira. Next base: position 3,136 of record CAUHBX010000079.1, on the reverse strand, counting down.
TTATGAGCTTCCCTTCGGAGCTTGAAGCCTTCAGGCATTATGCCCAGACCTTCCCCGAGGCGTGTACCTTCCTTGTCGACACCTATGATACGCTCCGTTCAGGCGTTCCAAACGCTATAAAGGTTATGCAGGAAATGAAAGCCTCCGGCATAGAGCTTAAAAATTACGGCATACGCCTTGACAGCGGAGACCTGGCCTACCTTTCAAAGAAGGCCAGAAAAATGCTTGATGAGGCCGGCTTTACGGACGCTAAAATAACGGCCTCCAGCGACCTTGACGAGAACCTTATAATGAGCCTTAAGCTTCAGGGCGCTAAAATAAACAACTGGGGCGTAGGCACAAAGCTAATTACCTCCGACGACTGCCCTTCCTTCGGCGGCGTATATAAGCTTGCTGCCGAAAGCGACGGAAACGGTAACTTTATCCCCAAAATAAAGCTCAGCAACAATCCGTCAAAGGTAACAAATCCTGGAATTAAGAAGATTATCCGCTTTTATGATAAATCAACGGGTAAAATCAAGGCTGACCTTATCTGCCTTGAGGAGGAGCATTACAGTCAGGACGAAAGAATTAAGCTTTTCGACCACATGGCTAAATGGAAAAAGATGATTCTTAAGCCGGGCGAATATACAATCAGGGAGCTTCTTGTCCCTGTATTTGTTAACGGCGAGTGTGTCTACAAATCACCTTCCGTTAAGGATATACGCTCCTACTGCCAGAAGGAGCTTGAAACCCTTTGGGACGAGCACAGGCGCCTTGCCAACCCCCATATCGTGCCCGTAGACCTTTCGGACAAGCTTATCGACCTTAAAAACAAGCTTATTGATGAAATGAGTGAAACTGAATAAAAATAAAAGCTCCTGTTTGAAAAAACCAAACAGGAGCTTTTTATTATGCTTAAACCAAATCCTTTATTTTTTGTGCGAGCAGCCTGCCGCCGTCCTCACTTATGTTTCCGCTTGGATTAAACGCCCCGCCCTGCAGTTCCATAATCCCGGCTGATACAACTTTATTCACGGACTGCTCCGCCCAGCCGCTTATTTTGTCCGAGTCGGAAAGCTCAGCGTTTCCCGCCTGCAAATCCGCTCCCATAAAGTCCATAAACCTATCGATTATAACCGCGGCTGCCTCCCTTGTAACAAGCTTAGAAGGGCCGAATTCTTCGTCGCTTACTCCGCTTATAATATTATTCTTTTCAGCCCAGCATACGGCGTCATAATTTTCCGCGAAAGGAAAAACATCATAAAAGTCCGAAACGCCTTCATATCCGCCCTTTCCGGCCTCCGCGGCAATCTCATAAAGATATGTTACAAGTCCGCCCCTCGTAAGGTACAGGGGCTTGCCTGTGCTGTACTCCTGTATTTCCGGATTTTTCAAAACAGTCTCCACAACTGTGTCAATACCGTTTAAATAATCCTCAAGGCTTTCGTATACGGTCAAATCCGGCTTAAGCGATTCTATGCCATAGCCCTGGGCGGCATCCAAATAATCGCCGAGCCAAATCATCTTATTTGAGTAGCTTACCCTGATTCCGCTGTTAGGCAGGTTAAAGCTCCCTACCGAACCGAAATGATTTACACTTCCGCTTGTGGGAACTCCCACAAGGTAGCCTCCCATTTCCTTAATCATAACGGAATTTATAATAGCCGACGAAAACGTCCTCTGTCCAATCAGGCCGTAAACTGTGGCGTTGTTTTTATTTGCGTAGTCCTTGATGATTTTAAGCGTGGGCTGTATAACCCCATCCGAGCCGCCGCAGTTATTCCTTAAATCAATGAGTATCTGTGTATATGCGCCGCTGTTTAAGTCGCTGTAAACCTGCTTTTCAAAATCATCTATTGAAAAGTTGGGGTCTTCCATGCACCTGTTATACTGTATGTAATATGCCGTTTCATTTAGGGGCTTTGCAAAATAATATTTATCCCCGTCATATTCCGTAGCCGGAGCTCCCTTAACAAGGTCCGTTATCTTAGCAAATTTTACACTATTTATATCCTCATAGGCAAATGGGTTTACCGTCAGCTCAATTTTATCACCGTTTTCATTATGAACGGTCAATTTAAGGGGCTCGCCGTCCTTTATTATGTTAAGGTACTCCAAAAACTCCTGAACGTAAAAGTTCTTTGAGAACTGAAATTTAAGATTGTCACTGTTGTCGCTGCTGAATAAGGCGCTGAATTTCTGGCACAGCTCATCAACAGGCATACCGGCTATCGTGTCTACCTCCATACCAAGGCATTCCCTGTATTCCTCCGGCGCCAGGACAAGCGTCCATTTTCCGTCGTATTCGGCCATATTAACAGGAAATAAATGCGCCTTATCAGCACCTATGGATATTTTAGTATGCGAATCCCCTACGAGCGATACGAGGGACTGCAGCTCTATAACAAACTCAATATCGCTGGTACCGTCAAGCTTCTGCTCTATTTCCGCCTTTTTTTCAAGGAACCTTTCCTCAGTGTTATTATAGAAAATATCGGGATGCACCGATTTAAGCGTTTCATAAAGGTAATTTAAATCCTCGGCCTTTGCCTCAGTGCCCAGCTCCGCGGCAAAAGCAGTTGATGTACACAGCATTGTTGCGCCAAGCAGCGCAGCAGTAAATTTTTTCAGCTTCATAATATTCCTCCCTTTATTTTCTAAGATAATCGGCTGTACCCGAAGGCACTTCATATATTGAAGTAAACCAGCTTTCAGGCATAAAATCACCCAAATCGTTCGCTAATGCGTCCAGAACCGTAACAGATACATAATTGGAATTCTTATATGTTACTATTTTAGCGATTTTATAATACTTTCCGCTATTATCCTGCAAAACAGTTTTTGTGGCCTCCTGCTCCATCAGGTATACATATTCTTCCTCCAGTTCTGCTGGAACCGTTTCCCTGTCTTCCCACTTATCAACGTCAATATCGTCTGCAAATCCCTTTATGTCCCATATTACCAAAGAGTCGGCCTTTTCCTCCTTTGATGATGAGTAGGTATCCTCCGCTTTTACCCTTGTAATTCTTAAACGGTTGCCGTTGCTGTCATCATAGTCGTCAAACAGCTCTTCGGCCCAGTCAACCTTTTCCATTTCCTCATTCAGCTCGTTTTTTACGTCCTCAAGTATACTGCTGACTTCCCTGTCGGCCTC
>CAUHBX010000078.1 GCA_959604475.1 uncultured Eubacteriales bacterium | reverse complement strand
AACGTCCAATGCATCTTTGGCTTAAAACATGTTTGTACCAATTCCGGCTGTCTCGCATATGCCGGTCTCTTTAAATACAGCATCCATAAGAATGACTACCATTTCCTTAGCTGTTTTATTATATAAATCAAGATAAGGAGTTAAATCGATAAAACATTCGTCAATGGAATATACATGAATATCTTCCATACTTATATATTTGAGATATATAGAATAAATATCGGCAGAATACCTCATATACAGCTTCATACGGGGAAGGGCGGTTATGTATTGGATTCCATCTGGAATTTGAAATGTTCTGCAGCGGTTTGGAACACCAAGTTCCTTTAGAGCAGGACTTACAGCAAGACAAATTGCCCTTTCGCCACGGGCAGGGTCAGCAACAACCAAATTTGTTTTGAATGGGTCTAATCCTCTTTCTACGCATTCAACTGACGCATAAAAACTTTTTAGGTCTATACAGGCATAAAATTTATCTGACATAAATATCACCGCTACTCTAGTATATTTTATTTAGAATATTTGTTCGTAATTGTATTATAATACGAATAAAAGTTCCTGTAAAGAGGCAATATAAACCTATTTTTTATATGAGTAGCGATACTTGTATATCGATATTTTCAGAATTTTACTAAAAAAAGATAAGTACGTCCAAATGCATATTCGATAATCAAGAACGTTCCATTAATTATTTATGGTTAACATCTATAAAGTTTTTAAATATCATTATGAGTTTTTTTAATACATATGGCAAATATTAAGGAAGATTTAAGATTATTTAAGCTAGGCTTAATTGACTTTTTCAGCCAGAGGAAATAGTATAATTGGTAGAGCATGCAGGAATAGTATTTATTCTGCTTTTTTATGGAAAGGAGGGTAATTTGAGTTAATATATTTTATTGACTGATTTGCTTAGGAGGATAGTTCTAGTTTAAAAATATTCAGCTGATAATGAAAGGAATAATAATATGGATGAAGAGAAATTAAACAAGGCTGAGGAGTTGACTGAGGTTACTGATAAGGAAGAATTAGGCCAGCTTGATCTTAATCAGGAGCCTAAGAAGTCGTTTGACTTTAAGAACAAGTTTTCAGGTATATCAAAAAAGAAAAAAATAATTGCGGTTATAATAATAATAGCAATTATAGCTATAGCGGTTAAGGCTTTCAGCGGCACTAAAAGCAAGAATACAGAATCGCAAAGCTCTACATATACTATGGCTACAGCTACAAAGACTAATATTATTGAAAGTCTTACAGCAACGGGAACGCTTGAGCCAGCTGATAAATATACAGTTACAACACTCGTTCGCGGGGATGTGCTCAGCGATAATTTTGAAGAAGGAGACATTGTTGAAAAAGACCAGATTTTGTATGAGTTAGATTCATCTGACACCAAAACTTCTATTGAAAGGGCTGAACTGTCTGCGTCATCAGCTCAAAGAAATTACCAAACTGCCGTTAAGGACCTTGATAATCTCAATGTAAAATCAAAGGTTGCCGGTACAGTAACAGATGTTCTTGTAGAAGTTGGCGATAACGTAAGCGCAGGCCAGGAAATAGCTAAAGTTCGTGATGACTCTGTTATGACAATAGAACTTCCTTTCCCTGCGGATGAAGCAGACACGTTTTATGCGGGACAGAGTGCTACTGTTACACTGTACTGTTCTTTCGAGACGTTGAGCGGAAGCGTTTTATCCGTAAGCGGAGCAACACAGGTGGCAGCAGGAAATATGATAGTTAAAAACGTAAAAATAAGTGTAAACAATCCCGGCGCTATCTCAAATGAACAGCTTGCAACAGCTGAGGTTGGTTCATCAGGCTCGACCCAGAGCGGTAAATTTACATATAAAGAAAACAGAAGCATCTACGCCGAGGTTAGCGGCGAGGTTGTAGCGATTGTAAATGATGAAGGCGCAACTGTATCAAACGGAAGCACAATAGTTAGACTTGAGAGCGATAATGTAACAAATTCAGTTCAGTCTGCTTCAGATTCTGTTAAGGATGCACAGTTAAATCTTGATAACCAGTATGATACCCTTGATAACTATACAATAAAATCTCCTATAAAGGGCACCGTCATTGAGAAGCTTGTCAAAGAAGGAGATACAATTGATGATAACAGTGCAAAATTATGTACTATTTACGACCTTTCATACCTCAAGATGACGATGAACATAGATGAGCTTGACATTAAAAAGGTTTCCGTAGGTCAGGAAGTAACCATTACTGCAGATGCTATCACCGGAAAAACATTTACCGGCAAAGTAACAAAGATAAATATGGCCGGAACAACGACTAACGGTGTAACCACTTATCCGGTTGAAGTTCAGATTGACGGAGGAGATGAGCTTCTTCCCGGAATGAACGTAAGTGCCGAAATAATAGTTAGCCAAGCTAATGATGTAGTTGCTATCCCTGTTGGCGCTGTAGTTAGAGGAGACATGGTTCTTGTTAAGACAGGAGCTAAAACATCTGATGACCCTTCAATACCTGAGGGCTATGAATATGTTCCTGTTGAAACAGGAATAAGCAATGCCGAATTTGTCGAAATAAAGAGCGGAATTAACGATGGCGATGAGATTGCCTATATCTACAGCTCATCTTCTGATATGATGTATGGACCAGGCGGTGGCGGCATGGTATATGTAGGATAAGGAGGAGAGAGAAATGAATCCTCTAATAGAATTCAGAGATGTGTCAAAGGTATACAAAATGGGTGATGATATCATAAAAGCCGCTGACCATATAAGCTTTTCCATCTACAAGGGAGAATTTATAGCAATTGTAGGACAGTCAGGCTCCGGTAAATCCACATGTATGAATATAATAGGCTGCCTTGACGTTCCAACCGAAGGTGAATATTTCCTTGGAGGAAAAAATGTCGGTAAGATGAATAAAAATGAACTTGCTGAAATACGTAATGAAATGCTTGGATTTATATTTCAGCAGTATAACCTTCTTCCAAAGCTGAACCTTGTAGAAAATGTAGAAATGCCACTTATGTACGCAGGCGTTTCAAGGTCTGAAAGGCATAAGAGAGCTAAAAAAACTTTGCAGAAGGTAGGGCTTTTGGATAAGGCTAAACACTTGCCGAATCAGCTGTCAGGAGGACAGCAGCAGCGTGTATCAATAGCTAGGGCACTTGTGGGAAATCCGTCGGTAATACTTGCCGACGAGCCCACAGGCGCTCTGGATTCTAGAACAGGCCGTGAAGTGCTAAAAATCCTTCAAAAGCTTCATAAGGCTGGAAATACGGTTGTTCTTATTACACATGACAATTCAATTGCCGCTACGGCTGAAAGGGTTATAAGGCTTGAAGACGGACGAAAGGTATATGACGGGCCCACAAGCGACCCCAGTGCATTTGTACAGCCTACATTTAAATTAGATGATGACGATGATGACGATGTCAACTTCGAGGAAGGAGGAAATTAATGAATTTTTATGAATCCTTCTCAATGGCAATGAAAAATATACGTTCAAGCAAGACTAGGTCAATTCTTACCATGCTTGGTATAATTATAGGTGTTGCAGCGGTTATTGTAATTACCGGACTTGGAAGCGGCATGGAAAAATATATGCGTGAACAGTTTGAGAGTATGGGAACTGATACTTTAAGCGTATACGTCTTTGGAAGAGGAGACCAGAAAATAACTGTTGACGACATGATGAAAATTGTGGATGATAATTCAGAGTATCTGGATAAAATGACTCCTTCAATAGGCTACCAGGGTTCAAAAAGGATAGGAACAGATGACCTTAATTCAACTAATATAACAGGTGTCAGCGAGGATTTTACGGAAATTAAGAAGCTTGATATAAAGCAGGGCAGAAGCATACAGTATCTGGATGTGTCCCAGCGTGCTAATATCTGTGTTATTGGCTCCTACATCAACTTGAAATATTTCGGTGGACAGGGGCTTGGAGAAAAGATAAAATTAAATGGCCGTGATTTCACTGTAGTTGGAGTTTTAGATGAGAAAGGCGACAGCACGGAGTATTCAACAGACGATGCAATATATGTACCGTATACGACAATTTCAAGGATGCTGAATATAAGAGATGTTGACAGCTTTACGGTTACTTTTAAGGACGAAAATCAGGCAGCCGCTGCTAAGACGGCACTTGAAACATCCCTTACAGAGTATTTTAACGGCGATTCAGATACATTCTATGTACAGAGCATGTCTGAAATACTTGATATGATGAATCAGTCTACAAGCATGCTGATAACAGTGCTTACGCTTATAGCGGGTATATCATTGGTTGTCGGCGGTATTGGAATTATGAATATTATGCTTGTATCGGTAACTGAGCGTACAAAAGAGATAGGTATAAGGAAAGCACTTGGAGCAAAGGAACGCTATATTATGAGCCAGTTCGTAATAGAGGCCGCTGTTACAAGCGCTATGGGCGGAATTATAGGTATCATAGTTGGGTATATACTTTCATTTGGCGCCTCGAAAGTTATATATGCGATGTTTAATGAACCGTTGACGGTTTCGCCTACATTATATGCTGTTTTGGTTTCTGTCGGTATTTCAGCTGCAATAGGCATATTCTTTGGATATATGCCGGCAAAAAAGGCTGCAGGTTTAAATCCGATAGATGCTTTAAGATATGATTAATACTCCGTCAGGGTGCAGGCGGAACGCCGTTTGATATTTGGTTAAACGGTATTATTAAAGGAGGAAGACAATGAAAAGACTTAAAAGATTTACAAGTCTCATCTGCGCGGCGGTTCTCTCTGTTTCTGCTTTTGTTATGCCGGTCTCTGCTGCCGACAGCCAAACGGCTATGTCGACAGTTAAGGCTCTTGGAATAATTAGCGGCGACAGCTCAGGAAGCATGAACTTAACATCAAACGTTACGCGTGCAGAGTTTGCGAAAATGATGATTTCCGCGTCTGTTTATAAAGATGAGATGGGAGAAGAAGTTGCCAGTTCGCTTTATTCTGATGTGAAGAAGGACAACTGGGCTGTAGAATACATAAGGGTTGCTGTTGAAAACGGCTGGCTTACAGGATATTCAGACGGAACATTCCGCCCGAATAACTATATAAAATATGAGGAGGCGGCTACAGCTCTTCTTAAACTGCTTGGATACGACCCTTCATCATTTGCAGGCGTATTTCCATCTGCACAGATTTCGAAGTTCCAGTCTCTTAACCTGGATGACAATACCAATCTTCGAAAAGGCAGCTATATAACAAGAAATGACTGCGTAAATATATTCTATAACCTTTTGAAAGCTGAAGCGTCTGACGGAACGGTATATGCAACTAAACTTGGATATACAGTGGATAATTCAGGCAATATCAACTATTCTTCACTTGTTTCAGGAGACCTTAAGGGACCTTATGTTTATGAAACAGGAAGTATATTCTCAAATATTCCGTTTGCAGCGGCGGATGCAGTTATTTATAGGAACGGCGTTATCAGCACATCTTCTGCTGTTCAAATTTATGATGTTTACTATTACAACGAAGCGCTTAAAACTGTTTGGATTTATGCTAACAGCATAACAGGAAGGTATACTGCGGTTTCACCTTCATCTGCGAATCCTGAAACAGCTACTGTTGCTGGCAACACATATACACTTGAAAGTGCTGCGGCATATAAGCTTTCAGACCTTGGTTCATATACAATAGGCGATACGGTTAC
>CAUHBX010000077.1 GCA_959604475.1 uncultured Eubacteriales bacterium | reverse complement strand
TAAGGGCAAAATTGAGAAGAAAAAGTCGGAAAGGGAGCAGTATGTAAATCAGATTGTAGACGAGATAAGCGCGAAAATAGACGAGGCTGGTATTAAGGGCACTGTATACGGCAGAAGCAAGCACTTTTTCAGCATTTATAAAAAAATGGTCAACCAGAATAAAACCCTTGACCAGATTTACGACTTATTCGCCGTCAGGATAATAGTTGACAGTGTAAAGGACTGTTATGCTGTACTTGGTATAGTACATGATATGTATAAGCCGATGCCGGGAAGATTCAAGGACTATATCGCAATGCCAAAGCCAAATATGTACCAGTCGCTGCACAATACTCTGATTGGCCCGACAGGGGAGCCCTTTGAGGTTCAGATTAGGACATGGGAAATGCACCGTACAAGCGAATATGGTATCGCCGCCCATTGGAAGTACAAAGAAGGGCGCACTACAGATGCCTCACAGAATAAAGAGGAGGAGAAAATGGCGTGGCTGCGCCAGATACTTGAATGGCAGAGGGATTTATCGGATAACAAGGAATTTATGGCAACCCTTAAGCTCGACCTTGACGTATTTAACGACTCGGTCTATGCCTTTACGCCTCAGGGCAAGGTTATACCGCTTCCAAACGGTTCAACTCCGATAGACTTTGCTTACTCTATACATTCTGCGGTCGGCAACAAAATGGTCGGCGCTAGGGTAAACAATAAGATAGTTACTTTTGACTATAAAATACAAAACGGTGATATTGTAGAAATTATTACTTCTCAAAACTCAAGGGGCCCCAGCAGGGACTGGCTTGCCCTTGTCAAAAGTTCAACGGCCAGAACCAAAATCAACCAGTGGTTTAAGAAGGAATTTAAAGAAGAAAATATAGTTAAGGGCAAGGAGCTTATAATAGCTGACGCCAAAAAGAAAAATTATTCCTTTTCCGATTTGTCTAAGCCTGAGTGGGTTGAGATAGTTGTAAATAAATTCGGATTTAAAAACTGGGATGCACTATGCGCTGCGGTAGGACACGGCGGCGTTAAGGAAGGCCAGGTAATTAACCGTTTTATAGAGGAGCTCCAAAAGGAGCAGAAAAAGAAACAGACAGCCGAGGATGTCCTTAGGCGAATGGAGGAAAAGGCAAACTCCAGAACTAACAGAAAGAATGACAGCGGCGTTATTGTAAAGGGCATAGGGGATGTAAGCGTAAGGTTTTCAAGGTGCTGCAACCCTGTTCCGGGAGATGAGATAATCGGCTTTGTCACAAGGGGCAGGGGTGTATCAATCCACAGGACAGACTGCGCCAATATTATTAACCTTACTGAAGAGGACAGACACAGGCTTATAGATGCCGAGTGGGAAATTTCCAGAAAGGACGGGGCAGGGCCTTCGCTTTCCTTCCAGGCGGAAATCAGGCTTCTGTGCGTTGACAGAAGCAATATTATACTAGATTTGAGCAAGGTGCTTTCAGAGGAAAACCTCCCGGTTAAGTCCTTTAATGCCAGATCTACAAAGGATATGCTTTCAATAGTAAACATTGTGCTTGAAATCACAAGCAAGGAGCAGCTGGAAAAGGTTTGCCTGCATCTTAAAAACGTCAAGGGCGTTGAGGATATAGAAAGGGTAAGCTCTTAAAACGAGGTAAAATATATGAGAATGGTAATACAGAAGGCAGAACGCGCCAGCGTAACCGTTGACGGAACCCTGAGGGGAGAAATAGGAAACGGGCTTATGGTGCTTGTCGGCCTGCTTTCGTCAGACGATGAAAAGGTAATGGACTATATGCTTGAAAAGCTTGTTAATCTCAGAATTTATGAGGATGAAAACGATAAGCTGAATTATTCCGTAAAGGACGTTAACGGCGGTATACTGCTTGTCCCTAATTTTACGCTTTACGGCGATGCTAGGAAGGGCAGAAGGCCCAGCTATTTTTCAGCGGCTTCTCCTGAAGAGGCCGAACGGATATTTGACAGGCTGGTTGAAAAGGCCAGACAGCTTCCGCTGAAGGTTGAAAGCGGAGTGTTCAGAACCCACATGAAGGTGGAGCTTGTAAACGACGGTCCGGTTACGATTCTGCTGGACAGTGAACGGAATTTCTAATTTTCAGGGGGAATAATATTCCCCCTTTTTTTACAGAGGTATTTATATGATTTATATATATTTAAACGGCCATGAGGAAATGAACAGTGTGCAGACTGCGGTTCAAATATTTATGCCCAATGAAAAGTACAAGCCCGTCGAGTGCGTTCAAAATGAAGGTACAACGGTTAAAAGCAGCATTAACGGAAATAACGTAACGGCGGAGCTATATGAAAACGGTGAACAGGTGTGCGCTCGCAATGAGGAAATTGACTGGCGCGGAAAAAGGCACGCACTGAGCTCGTCGGTATACCATATGCTTAAGGAAAAAACTGGCCAGTATACTCCATGGGGCATGATGACAGGCATAAGGCCTGCCAAAAGCATAAATACATATATTGATAATGGCTTAAGCGTGGAAGAAAGCATTAGGAGGCTTATAGGCGTATTTGAGATTACTAGGCCTAAGGCTGAGCTTGCAGCTAAGGTAGCGCTTGCGGAGAGGGATATACTTAAAAAGGCCGACAGCGGCGGTATAAGCCTGTACATAGGCATACCGTTCTGTCCGACGCGCTGCCTGTACTGCTCCTTTACATCATATCCCCTTGATAAATACAGCGGCAAGGTGGACGCTTATATTGAAGCTCTTATAAAGGAACTGCGGTTCATAGGGGAAAAGGCAAAGGGGAAAAGGCTGGACTCAATTTATATAGGCGGCGGCACACCGACATCTCTCAGCGCCCAGCAGCTTGACACGCTGATGGGAAGCGTATCAGAAATTTTTGATACGGACAGGCTTTTGGAATACACGGTGGAGGCCGGCAGGCCGGATACAATTACACCTGAAAAGCTTGCGGTCATTAATAAAAACGGAGCGGGAAGAATATCAATCAACCCTCAGACAATGAATGATAAAACCCTTCAGCTCATAGGCCGAAAACACAGCGTAGACGATATAAAGCGGGTATATTACGAGGCAAGGGAGTCAGGCCACAAAAATATAAATATGGACCTTATTCTCGGACTTCCCGGCGAGACGGAGACAGAGGTGTCACATACAATGTCTGAAATAGCACTGCTTGCGCCGGAAAGCCTTACTGTACATACGCTTGCGGTCAAGCGGGCGTCTGCGCTCAGGGAGAAGCTTGGCGAATACAATTTGGCCAAAGCAATGCAGATGGAGAAAATGCTTGACATATCCTCAAAGGGTGCACATGATATGGGGCTTTCTCCCTACTACATGTACAGGCAGAAAAATATGCTCGGCTCCTTTGAGAATGTGGGATACTCAAAAAAAGGCTTTGAAAGTGTGTACAACGTGGTTATAATGGAAGAGACGCAGACTATATTAGCTGCGGGGGCAGGAGCCTCCACTAAGCTTTATGACGGCGAAAGCGGCAGGATAGAGCGTATATTTAATGTGAAAAACGTCGATGAGTATATAAGCCGCATCGATGAGATGATAGACAGGAAAAGAAAAGGAATAGTTTTTTGACAGGAGGAAGAAACATGCTATCAGAAGCGCCAAAGGGAACAAAGGATATATTCGGAGCTTATATGGACGAATGGCAGAGGGTTGAAAGCGTTATGCGCTCTTTATGCGAAGATTTCGGCATAGGTGAACTTAGGACTCCGATTTTTGAGCATACAGAGCTTTTCTTAAGGGGCGTCGGGGAGACGACCGATATTGTACAGAAGGAAATGTACACCTTTAAAGACAAGGGTGACAGAAGCATAACGTTAAGGCCGGAGGGCACTGCCGGAGCTGCCAGAAGCTTTATAGAGCATGGTATTTACAATAACCCTCAGCCGACAAGATTTTACTATATAGGCCCGATGTTCAGGTATGAAAACACTCAGAAGGGCAGACAGAGACAGTTCCATCAGTTTGGCGTGGAAATGTACGGCTCATACAGCCCGGCGCTTGATGCCGAGGTTATATCCGTGGCTGCCCAGCTTCTTAAAAGGCTTGGCATACATGACGTGGAACTTAGAATAAACAGCCTTGGCTGTCCTGAGTGCAGGCAGAAATACAATACTGCCCTGAAGGAATATATAGGCAGCAATATCGACAAGCTCTGCGACGACTGCCGTGAAAGGTTTGAAAAAAATCCTCTCCGTGTACTTGACTGCAAGGAGGAGAAATGCCAGCGTATAATTGCCGACGCTCCGGTTGTGCTTGATTATCTGGATGAAGAATGTACGGAGCACTTTGAAACCGTTAAGGCGATACTTGATGAAATGGGAATTAAGTATGAGGTTGACGATAAAATTGTAAGAGGTCTCGATTATTATACAAGAACAGTATTCGAGTTTGTTTCAAACGGCATCGGCGCTCAGGGAACTGTTTGTGGCGGCGGACGCTACGACAATCTTGTGGCGGAGTGCGGCGGGCAGCCCACAGGCGCGGCAGGCTTTGCTGTAGGAATTGAGAGGCTGCTTCTTGTGCTTGAGGCGCAGAACGGGGCTTTTGAGAAAAAGGCGGAAAAAGACATATACATTGGCGCAATCGGAAAGGCCGGCCTTATTAAGGGACAGGGCATAGCCTACCGCATGAGACAGGCTGGCATCAAGGCTGAATGCGACAGCGTTGGCAGAAGCGTAAAGGCGCAGATGAAATACGCAAACAAGACAGGTGCGGCTTATTCTGTAATTCTTGGCGACAATGAGATTGCCGAGGACAGCGTAAAGCTTAAAAATATGGAGACAAGCGAGGAAGAACCGGTCAAGGTATCCGAGCTGTTAGATATAATGATTGCCAGGAAGGCATGATATTTTAAGGAGGCGGAAGTATGCAGGCTGATTTGTTGAAGGGAATAAAAATAATTGATTTCACAACCTACGCAGCGGCGCCAAGCTCCGTAAGGATGCTTGCGGACTGGGGAGCCGATGTAATAAAGGTTGAGGGCTTTTCGGGAGACCCAATGAGAAGCTTTGGCGTTAATTTAGGAGACACTCCCTATACCGAGGCGGAAAACCCGGTGTGGGAATACGAAAACGGAAATAAAAGGGGAATTGCCGTTGACCTTAAGAGCGAAAAGGGAATGGAGCTTATGCATAAGCTTCTTTCAGAGGCCGACGCCTTTGTCTCTAACGTACGCGCCGGTTCTCTTGATAAACTTGGCCTTTCCTATGAGAAGCTTCACGAAAAATACCCTAAGCTTGTTGTGGGCGTTATCTCGGGTTATGGACTTTATGGCAAAGATGCGCCTCGTCCGGGCTATGATGTTGTTGCCTTCTGGGCAAAGGGCGGCGCGCTTGTGGATATGTCTCCTGACGGAACGGCTCCGGTAACAGCTCCTTACGCGACAGGCGACCATACTACAGGGCTTGCTCTTGCTTCAGGAATACTCGGCGGAATTATTAAGACAAAAAACACAGGTGTCGGCGAGAAAATTGTTGTTTCACTTTACGGAACTTCAATTTGGGTAAATTCACTTATGATTATCGGAACCCAGTACGGTGTGCAGTATCCCCAGTCACGCTACGCCCCCGGCAACCCGCTTATAAATTCATATAAATGCAGGGACGGCAAATGGATTACGCTTACAATACTTGCCTATGAAAGATACTGGGACGCTTTCTGCGATATATTCGGCCTCCTTG
>CAUHBX010000076.1 GCA_959604475.1 uncultured Eubacteriales bacterium | reverse complement strand
AATAATTAGCTTACCTTTAATATAGGAACTTATTCGGCAATATAAGCAAATATTACTCATATAAAAATCCATATAATCTATAGCTAAATTTTACTTCTACCATATCTTCTGTGCCGGGTGTCTGAGAAATAGCCCGGTTAGGACAATAAAAAAATAAAACTTATCACATTACACAGGATGTTTATCATGCTATAATATTGTCAGCGGACTTTTTCAAAAGTATTGGAGGACGTAATTTGATTATCGAAAATAACAAACAATTTAATGTCTTTCCCTCCCATACAGGGATAAGAAAATATATTCAATACTACAACATCGTGTTTCCAACGAGTAATACGTTTATGCCGCAATATACTCTCATGCCAAATGCCTGTGGGACATTATCGCTTGCTTTGGATGGTTCATCTGTAATTGCCGAATTGTGGGGAGCAACTACAATGCCTATTTCGTTAGGTGCAGAGCCGAATCGTTATCGTGTCCTATTGCTTATTCAGCTTTCTCCCTATGGCTTGTATCAAATAACACGCCAAAGCCAAGCAGAGTTTGCAGGCAAACGCCTTTCGCTTTCAGACATTGATAGTGAACTTTTCAATTCGTTGTATCAACCCTTTGTAACATCAAAATCTACACTAGACTTGGTAGATACTTGTGAGAGGGTTTTATATAAACGTATGGAAAAGAATTTTGTTTCGGACGCTTTGTTATTGGCTGCCTCAATGATTTCTAATAGTCATGGAAAAATACAAGTGAGAGAAATCGCACAACAAACTTATTATAGTGAGAGGCAGCTTAATCGCTTATTTCTTGCACAAATAGGAATGAATGTTAAGAATTATGTGCGCTTAACCCGCTTTAATTATGTGTTAAAACACATTCAAAAATCGCCTTGTCTCTTTGCGGCCTTGTCGCAGCAAGCCGGATATTTCGACCAAGCCCATTTCGATAAAGATTTCAAGGCAATTAGTGGTGTTACCCCTCAAAGGTATTTGAAAACCATGTCGGATTTTTACTATGATGGAATGGAGATATACAATACAATATCCTCAAAGGAGGAGTAAACAATGAAATATCAAGGTTGTCTTTTAGCAGTTAAGGATATATCCGCATCCAAACATTTTTATGAAAAAGTGCTTCACCAAAACGCCATAATGGATATTGGCGTGCATGTTACCTTTGAGGGATTTTCCCTGCAACAGGGATACGCTGAAATAGCTGGTATATCAGTCGATAGTATTAAAGAACGGTCACATAATTTCCAAGTCTATTTTGAAGTTGAAAATTTAGACAAAGAGTATGCTGAAATGAAAAGTATTCCCGGCTTGCAATGGGTACATGAAATCAAGGAATATCCGTGGGGTCAGCGCGACATTCGAGTATATGACCCTGATAAGCATATTGTTGAAATTGCAGAGGATATGAATACAGTTATCAAACGCTTTTTCAGTCAGGGTATGTCGGCAGAAGAAGTTGCCAAGCGCACTATGTTTCCTCTTGAAGTCGTAAAACAGTATGCATCGTTCTTTGATAGATAACCCATTTTAAAAATTTACCATTTTATTTAAGCCGCTTCGTAGAATATATACTCGTCCTGTATATCCTCAAGCGGTATATCCCTGTCAAGCAAGGTTTTGGTGGTCTGGTAATGGATTTCCTTAAGCCTTGGTATATCCTTGCTTCTTACTGTGGCGTTGAGCTGGTCCTGGGAAAGCGTAAGCATTTCATAAACGCTCCTTACTACGAAGTGGTTTTCCCAGTTTGCATTTTGGAACTGAGTCCATATTGGCACAAATGAGACCTTTTTAATAAACGCATCGTCATTCCCTGTCTTTTCAAGCTCAATATTTAACAAAATACTTGCGTTTCTGGGCGGGGTTGTCTGAGAAGATATAAAATTCCCCATAGAGTACATTATAAATCCCGTTCTTATGCTTCCGTCCCCATTTGAAATCTCAACGGTTTCCATTGGCTGAAGTATATGGGGGTGGCTGGCAACGACTATATCAGCGCCTGCTTCAAGCATCATATGCGCCCAGTTTTTAAACACGTCCCTGACATATTCCTCATACTCGTTTCCCATATGGGGCATTACGATTATTAAATCAGGCCCTAGCTCTTTCGCCTTTTTTATGTCGTTTTTAATAAGTTCCTCATCCATAAGGTTAACAAGCCATTCCTCCGGCACCCTTATGCCGTTGGTGCCGTATGTATAGGATAAAAAGGCTATTTTCATGCCGTTGATTTCCTTGATATATATTTCGTTTCTTGCCTCCGCGCTTCTGTATGTTCCGACGTGGTCTATATCAAGTCCGTCAAGAACATCAAGGGTTCTGAGCGCTCCCGACATCCGTTTGTCCATACAGTGGTTATTGGCTGTGGTAAGCAGGTCAAATCCAGCGTCTTTAATCGCGTCGGCAAAGCTGTCAGGCGAGTTAAAGCATGGATAATCGCTTATTCCTATATCAGCACCGGCAAACACTGTCTCCAGGTTTCCTATAACAAAATCAGCTTTGTCAAAATATTTTTTCATATCGGCAAAATTATGCATAAAATCATACTGTCCCGTTGACGGGTCGTAAGCCTCGTTATACTGGTAGCTGTGGCACATTATGTCGCCCGTAAAGGTCAGCTTTACGTTGCTTGTAGCAGCTGTTATCTTTCCCTCCTTATGCTCAGTAACCAGCTTTACGGTTTGGTTAAACACGCTTTTGGCCGTACTGAGCGAGCTGGCAAATCCGGCTATTACAAAAACTGAAAGCGTCAGAAGGATGACATATCTAATTCTGCCTGTATTTTTGCTTTTCTGTTTCATATAAATTATTCCCTTCGCTGTCTATGATAACGACAAGGGGCATATCCTCAACATAAAATCTATGTATGGCCTCAGTGCCCAAGTCCTCATAGTCTATTACCTCGGCGCTTTTTATATGCTTGGAAATAAGGGCGGCCGCTCCGCCTGTCGCACGGCCTTATTACGTTTCATTGCGTCTATTACTTCTTTTGTTCTTGCTCCCTTTCCAATCATTCCCGTTGAGCCGTTATCAAGCAGAACAGGTGCGTAGGCATCCATTCTTCCTGAGGTTGTCGGCCCTGCGGAGCCGACAGCCATACCCGGCTTTGCAGGGGAAGGCCCCACATAGTAAATAATCTGGTCCTTTATATCAAATGGAAATTCCCCTGATTTCTCAAAGCCCTCAACCATTCTTTTATGTGCGGCGTCACGGCCTGTATATATGTACCCGCTCAGGCTTATAATATCTCCCGCCCTAAGCTTTGAGGCCGTCTCCTTTGTAAGGGGAGCTGTAATATTTACCCTCATAAAACCACCTCCGCATGTCTTGTCACATGGCAGCTTATATTAACAGCAACGGGCATGCCCGCTATATGAGTCGGATAAGACTCCACATTAACACCGAGGACTGTATTAACACCGCCCAATCCCTGGGGGCCTATTCCAAGCCTGTTCATCCTATCTAAAAGCTCATCTTCCATTTCCCTTAAATGAGGCTTATCCGAATGTGAGCCAACGGGCCTTAAAAGCGCTTTTTTTGCCAGATAAGCAGCCATCTCAAAATTTCCGCCGACGCCGACGCCCACAACCATCGGAGGGCACGGATTTGGCCCCGCCTCGTCAACAGCCTGAACAATCGCGTCTTTGGCGCCTTCAATTCCCGCTGATGGCTTAAGCATATAAATTTTACTCATATTCTCGCTTCCAAAGCCCTTTGGGGCGACTGTAATTTTAAGTTTATCCCCTTCAACTACGTCGTAATGTATAATTGCAGGCGTATTGTCGTTTGTGTTTACCCTTATAAACGGGTCACTGACAATGGATTTTCTCAAATATCCATCTTTATAGCCTTTTCTTACTCCTGCATTTACAGCGTCCGTAAGTGAACCTCCGCTGATATGCACCTCCTGACCAAGCTCGACAAAGACGACAGCCATACCGGTATCCTGACAAATCGGGACATACTCGTTTTTAGCTATATCCGCATTATCCGTAAGCTGATTCAGCAGTTCTTTTCCTATTTCGGACCTTTCGGTTTTCTTAGCCCTTTCAAGGGCGGAATATACATCATCATTTAATACACAGTTGGCTTTAATACAAAGCTCAGCCACCGCATTGACAATATCTCCCGCGTTAATCTCTCTCACATTTCGGCACTCCTTTTAAAAAAGCCCCATATTGCTTGCCAATATGGGGCTTGTAATTATTCCTCAGTCTCTATCTCTTCTTCTATTATATCTTCTTCGTCAATTTTTGCAACACCGGCAACGCTTACACCTGCACCAAGGTTTATTAGCTTAACACCCTGTGAAATCCTTCCGAATGTAGAGATTTCCTTTCCGCGAAGCCTGATTATAACTCCCTCCGATGTGACTATCATAAGCTCCTCATTATCGCCTACCTTAATCACCCCTGAAAGAAGTCCGGTTTTTTCAGTAATCTGGTGTATTTTAACTCCCTTTCCGCCCCTGTACTGTACGTTGAAGGCAGACTCATCGCTTCTCTTTCCATATCCGTTTTCGGTTACATTCAGAAGCTTATCTCCCTCCTCAACGATATCAGAGGATACAACGTAATCCCCATCGCCAAGGGTTATGGCTTTTACGCCCGTTGCTGTTCTTCCCATAGGGCGGACATTGCTTTCATTAAATTTAATTCCCATTCCGTTTCTTGTGGCAACAAAAATATTTTTGCTGCCGTCTGTAAGGAATGCGGCTATTAACTCGTCATCCTCACGGAGATTAACCGCAGTAAGTCCCGCCTTTCTTATATTAGCAAAGGCCGACATATCTGTTTTCTTAATTACTCCGCTTCTTGTTATCATAACAAGATATTTGTCTTCCTCAAAATTCCTTACTGGTACGACAGCCGTTATCTTTTCTCCCTGGCTTATACTTAAAAGATTTACGATAGCAAGCCCTCTGGCCGTTCTGCCGGCCTCCGGAACCTGATATCCCTTAATCCTGTATACGCGCCCAAAGTTTGTAAAGAACAGCAGATAATCGTGGGTTGAGCATACAAAAAGCCTTGTAACATCGTCCTCGTCACGTGTCTGCATACCCATTATTCCACGGCCGCCTCTGTTCTGGCTCTTATAGGTATCAAGGGGAGTCCTCTTAATATAGTTAAGGCTTGTCATGGCGATAACGCTGGCTTCTTCCTCGATAAGGTCCTCAATATCTATCTCTCCGGGGTTCTGAACAATCTGCGTCCTTCTATCGTCGCCATACTTATTTCTGATATCAAGAAGCTCGTTTTTGATTACGTCATAGAGCTTGTTCTCGTCAGCAAGTATCTCATTCAGTTCCTTTATAAGGGCCATAAGGTTATTGTATTCCTCGTCAATTTTTTCGTGTTCAAGCCCCTGCAGCCTTTTAAGCTGCATATCAAGTATCGCCTGGGCCTGTACGTCGGAAAGGGAAAATCTTTCCATAAGCCTATCCTTGGCGTTGTCGTAGCTTGTTCTTATTATCTGAATAACCTCGTCTATATTGTCAATGGCAATTCTTAAGCCTTCAAGTATATGAGCCCTTTTCTGTGCCTTATCCAGGTCAAACTGTGTTCTTCTTCTTACAACATCTTCTTGGTGTTTAAGATATTCCTCAATTATCTGTTTAAGGTTAAGCACCTCTGGCTTGCCGTTTACAAGGGCAAGCATAATTGCGCCGAAGCTTTCCTGAAGCTGTGTGAATTTATAAAGCTGATTAAGAATTACGTTT
>CAUHBX010000075.1 GCA_959604475.1 uncultured Eubacteriales bacterium | reverse complement strand
TATAGCTGCCCTGTGCCTTGTTCCAAGCTCCATACTTACCTTATTTTCAGTAAGCGGCAGAAAACAGGCAGCGGCTGCAACCCTGTTGTTTCTTATTATGACGGCACCGTCATGTAAAGGTGTATTATGTTCAAATATATTTATAAGAAGCTGGCTTGTAACTATAGCGTCAACGGCAATGCCTGTGCGCACATGGTCTCCAAGAGGAACTTTTCTTTCCACAAGAATAAGAGCGCCTGTTTTAACGCTGGACATCTTCTTCGAGGCTGTAACTATTTCCTCTATTACCCTTGCACTATCATCTTTTTCCTCTTCCTGAGTCTCGAATTTAAATATTCCCCTTATAATTTTTCCGTTGCCAAGCTGTTCCAAGGCCTTCCTAAGCTCCGGCTGAAACAATATTACAAATGCAATAATACCTACTGATATAGTTTTAGATAAAATCCAATGTATTGTGTTTAACTGAAACAGTGAAGCAAAGGCATAAAAAAGAAAAAATACAACTACGCCCTTGAACAGCGTCCAAGCGCGGGTTTCCTTTACCCAGCCAATAATTTTAAAAACTATATAAGCAACTATTAAAATATCAATCAGGTCAAGGATACCTATTTCAGGTCTGACCATAGTAGTAAAATCAGCGCCTCTAAACAGCGAGGTAAGATTCAGTCCTTCCATTCTATCCACCCCCGGACAAGGACATTAACAATAAGTCTATAAAAATTAGTATAACATATCCACCGCATTAAGAGAACATTTAATATTTTATTTTTTTCTTAAATTTCAATAAAATTTGCCTTGTATAATAAATCCTTTTTACTGCATACCGAAAACCTGTAAAATAATAGGGCCTTATAAAAGGCCCTATTATACACTATATTAAATTGCCTTTATATCCATTTACGCATCACATCAAAAAGAAGTTTTGTATCTATCGGTTTTGCAATATGGGCATTTATTCCTACGCTGTGAGCCTTGCCAAGGTCTGAGGCGAATGCATTTGCCGTCAATGCAAGTATCGGTATTGTCTTAGCATCTTTCCTGCTTAGGGCGCGAATAGTTTCAGTCGCCTCATAGCCGTTCATAACCGGCATTTGAATATCCATCAGAATGCAGTCATACTCTCCGCAGTCAGACGCTTGGAAGCGCTCAACTGCAAGCTGCCCATTTTCAACGGAGTCAACTGACAGCCCGTTCATTTGAAGCAATTCCTCAGCTATCTCCCTATTCAGTTCATTATCTTCCACAAGCAAAATTTTCTTACCAGCCAAGTCAGGATTTGGTTCCTCTTTAGTTAATGGCAGCGGCTCTGTACACCTGCTTTGGCAAAACAGCTGTAGAACATGCAGCATTTTGGATTTAAAAAGAGGCTTAGTGATAAACGCGTCTGCGCCTGCCAGCCTGAACTCTTCCTGTATATCAGAGTAATCATATGCTGAAATTATTATTATCGGGACATCTTTTCCAAGCTTCTCCCTTATGGCCCTTACAGTATCAAGCCCATTCATGCCAGGCATTTTCCAGTCAAGAATTACGGCAAAAAAGTCATCGCCCCTCTCGTGAGCCTCAATGGCATTAATAACAGCTTCTTCCCCAGACAATACCCAGCAGCCGCGCATTCCAAGCTCATTGAGCAGAGCTGTTGTGCTTTCACAGACAATTAGGTCGTCATCCGCGATAAGCACAGGCAGTCCTGTAAGTTCCACATCGCTTGTCACCTGCTCCTCGCATACCTCAAGCGGAACTGATACTAAGAACCGGCTTCCCTTCCCCAATTCACTTTTAGCTTCAATAGTCCCGTTCATCATGCTTACAATATTTTCAGTTATCGCCAGCCCAAGCCCTGTCCCCTGAATTTTACTGATTTTAGGGTCCTCCGCACGTGAAAACGGTTCAAACATGTGCTTCATATACTCACTGGACATACCTATACCATTATCTGTAAATACAAATTCATACTGCCCTTTTTTCGGTATAGCAGATGTTGTCTCCTGTATATGTAAACCAATCACCCCTCCGTCGGGAGTATATTTAATGGCATTTGATAGCAAATTCATAAACACCTGCTGCAGTCGTCCGCCGTCTGTAATCACCTTCTCATGCTGCACACCTTCAGCGCTTATATGGAGTTCATGATTCTTCTCTGCAATCAACGGCTTGCATATATCCATTACGTTTTGCAGCAGCTCAGGAAGTGAAACAACTTCTGAAATCAAATCAATCTTGCCGCTTTCTATTTTGGACATATCAAGTACTTCATTAATTAAGCTTAGCAGATGGCGGCTTGAAGAATTCACCTTTTCCAGGCAGTCGTTAACTCTTTCTGGGTAATTCAGGTTTGCGCGTGCAATTACTGTCATTCCCATTATAGCATTCATCGGGGTTCTGATATCATGTGACATTGAGGATAAAAAATTAGTCTTAGCATCATTTGAAATACGCGCCAGTTCATAAGCATCCTCCAAAGCCTTACGCTGTCTTGCCTGCTCTTTACGGTCATCAGTAACGTCAATCCCAACGCTGTAGAACGACGGAATTCCATCCCAGCTGTCTTTTTCACTTGCGTAGCAAAATGTCATAGTAAGTATCTTAGTATTTCCGCTTCGTGTTAAAATCCTTGCCTCCAATATAAGGTTTTGCCCTGTTAATTTTATCTGCTTCAGTGACTCTACAATACGCTTTAAATCATCAGGATGTACAAAGTCCATCCGTGATTTCAGTTCATCTTTAAACTGTTCCTCCGTATACCCGATTATTTCTAAAAAATCAGCGCTGTACCAAAGAATGGTACTTAAGTCCCTTGCATCCAAACGAGAAAAGCCGCCTGGTATTGACCGTATAAGAGCCTCTCGCTCTTTATCCTTTTTAGCAAGCTTATATTCCGTACTGTACATATCATGAGACAGTTCAATTCGCGACCTATGCCCATTCCAGTTAATAATACGGTTTTTTATCATAAAAGTCCTGTTTAAAACAGGGTTAAAAAACTCCCACTCGTAAAACTCATCCTCACTAAGAAGCTTATTGGTACAAAACGGGCAGGGAGAAGACCTTCCCTGAATAACCTCGTAGCATTTTCTGCCCAAGAGTTTGTCTGCTGGTGTTCCCAGCGTATTACATGAGCTCTTGTTTAAATACAGCAAATCATATGTTTTCATATCGCTTATATATATATTTCCGACATAAACATCCATCATCCAGTTAAAATACTGAAGCTTTTGTTCATATAGACTTGTCTTTTCCTCTTTTTCTATATACAGCTCACTTACGTCTGATAATACCGCCATAGCAACAGGTACATCCTTATTGCTGTCAAAATCTATGTTTATGGAGAGCTGAGCCCATGAGAAGTTTCCATCCCTCATAGGAATACGGACTGTAGTCTCTGTTTTCCAGCTTCCATTGTTCAAGGCATTGCTGATGCTGTTCTTTATAGTCCTGATGTCATTGGTGTATGCGGCGTAATACCTGCTTAAATTATGAAATTCCTGTCTGAATTCTTCTGCGGTATAACCAATCCAGGTGAAAAAACAAGTATTTCCCCACAATAAAGTCAAGTCTTCATCAAGCATACAGCAAAAGACTCCAGCGTTTAAAGCGTTAATAGCTTCAGGGCATAAATTTTCCCTCTGTACAGCAGCGTTATTTTCTTGCTTATCAAAATACTTGTTATTCATAATTAAACACCACTTTCATCATAGCCTGTTTTGCAGTAATAATATTCATATTATATCAACGTTAATATATAAAAACAATCAATAAAATGGACACAAATTCTTAAAGCATTAAAATAAGGTGCGGCATATACTCCCTAGACAGGAATTATGGCACACCTTATATCAGTAATATAAATCTTCTATAGCTACTTTCTCATTTTAAAGTCCCGTATGGATTTCCTGCAATACTGTTGAAGCTGATTATCTTGGATATTTGATTGCTGCCTGAGCTGCCGCAAGTCTTGCGATTGGCACACGGAAAGGTGAACACGATACATAGTCAAGTCCAATCATATGGCAGAACTCAACCGACGAAGGGTCTCCTCCATGCTCCCCGCATATGCCCAGATGAAGGTCAGGACGTACGCTTCTTCCCTTTTCAACAGCTATCTTCATAAGTTCTCCAACGCCCTCACGGTCAATTTTGGCTGTAGGGTCCCCTTCATATATAAGTTTATCCGTGTAGTCTGTTAAAATCAAACCAGCATCGTCTCTTGAAAGACCATAGGTCATCTGTGTAAGGTCATTTGTTCCAAATGAGAAGAATTCTGCTTCCTTAGCTATTTTATCAGCTGTAAGGCAAGCCCTTGGTATCTCAATCATAGTTCCGATTAAATACTTAAGCTCAGCGCCCTTCTCTGCGATAACAGCCTTAGCAGTCTCGTCAACCACTTCCTTAACAAAATTAAATTCCTTCGCTTCTCCAACAAGAGGTATCATTATTTCAGGAACTATGTGTATATTAAGTTCGTTATTAACCTCAACAGCAGCCTCAATTATTGCCCTGGCCTGCATTCTTGCTATTTCAGGATATGTAACCGCAAGTCGGCAGCCCCTGTGACCCATCATAGGATTAAGCTCATGAAGGCCTCTCGCCTTAATCTTAAGCTCCTCAACAGACTTGTTCATTTCCTTTGCAAGTATAGCAAATTCCTCATCTGTTGTAGGAAGGAATTCATGCAGAGGAGGGTCAAGGAGACGGATTGTCACAGGCCTTTCAAGCATTGCCTTATAAATTCCAATGAAATCCTGCTTCTGGTAAGGCATAATTCCGGCAAGGGCCTCTTCTCTTTCCTCAACGCTGTCGGAAAGTATCATTTTTCGGAATTTAAGTATTCTGCCTTCCTCAAAAAACATATGCTCTGTACGGGTAAGACCTATCCCTTCAGCGCCGAATTCAATAGCCGCCTCCGCATCGTGAGGAGTATCAGCATTTGTTCTTACTCTAAGGTCTCTCTTTGCGTCAGCCCATTCCATAAACTTAGCAAAGTTTCCTGATATTTCAGGTGACACAGTAGGTATATCCTCGCCGTAAATATTTCCTGACGAGCCGTCAAGGCTTATATAATCGCCCTCTTTGAACGTCACTCCGCCAAGGGTAAATTCTTTTGCTTCTTCATTCATCTTAATAGCTTCACAGCCTGATACACAGCAGCGGCCCATTCCTCTGGCAACTACAGCCGCGTGGCTTGTCATACCGCCGCGTACCGTAAGAATACCTTCCGCAACAGCCATACCTTCGATATCCTCAGGAGATGTCTCAAGCCTTACAAGAACAACTCTTTCGCCTGCATCATAAGCGGCTTTAGCCTCGTCAGCCGTAAAATAAACCTTACCTGCGCCGGCACCCGGTGAAGCCGGAAGCCCCTTGCCTAAAGATTTTGCGGCTTTAAGAGCTTTAGGGTCAAAGGCCGGATGGAGAATCTGGTCAAGCTGTTTAGGCTCTACCCTCATAATGGCCTCATCGGTTGTAAGAAGCCCCTCCTCGACCATATCAACCGCTATTTTAAGAGCGGCGTTGGCTGTCCTTTTACCGTTTCTTGTCTGAAGGAAATAGAGTTTCCCCTTTTCAATTGTAAACTCCATATCCTGCATGTCTTTATAGTGGTTCTCAAGCTTGTGCGCGATATCCATAAACTGAACGTATACCTCAGGCATATCCTGTTCAAGTGTGGCAATTGGCTTAGGTGTTCGCACACCTGCAACAACGTCCTCGCCCTGCGCGTTTATAAGATACTCTCCAAAAATCATTTTTTCGCCTGTGGCGG
>CAUHBX010000074.1 GCA_959604475.1 uncultured Eubacteriales bacterium | reverse complement strand
AGGCTCCGGCGGCGGTGGCGGAGGAGGCGGTACAGACCCGGATAAGCCGGATATCCCTGACAAACCAGATAAGCCGCTCTCTCCGGAGGAGCAGTTTATAAAGGACTCCAACGACCTGTTTTTAAATACCGCGGAGATTTCTGACCTTTTGAATAAACTTCATGGTTACGCACCGGACGGAAACTGGATAAATGCCCTTAATCAGTACATAAAAGAAAACGATATAAAGGACGCCGATGGAAATACTATTGTAATTGAAAGCAACGAAACCCATGCTGCACTGAACGAGTTTATATCAAAATTCTATTACAACGGAGATTTCCCTGTTGTTTCAAATGAAATACTGAAGCAAATCGGCGGCTTTGACCCCGATAAGGAATATTATCTCAGGCCAAAGGTGGATTACGGTACAGTCGACCCCGACCCCAACTCTATAGTGCTTTATGTAAGCCCCAACAAGGAACCTATTGATAATGAGATAACAGGACTTATATTTATCGGTGAGAGAAAGTATTTTAACGGAAAGCCTTATGTAGAAGGCTATTGGTATTGTGCGCCTGTTGTCCCTGACTATCAAAATGATACCTATTTCTGGTTCTCGCCTAATAATATGAACCGTTCCCAGATTTTAGCTAACATGAACATGCTTGGATGGGATAAGGTCAAACTGGACATTAAGCTTTAATACTTTTTAACACAGCCTAGGAAAGGAGGGTAATATGGAGAAAAATAAAAAGGGCTTTACCCTTATAGAGCTAATAGTGGTAATAGCAATCCTTGTGATTTTAGCTGCCCTTGCCCTCCCCCAGTACGGCAAAATGAAGGATGAGAGCAACCGCGTTGTCTGCAATTCTAATATTGAGGTGCTTACAAGGGCATATCTGGCGGAAACAGCCCTTCATCCAAATGAAAGCTCCGCTGACGCATATGCTAAGGTGAAGGATGAAAATCCCAGTGCAAAGTGCCCGTTAGATAATGAATACACTGTATCTTACGCCGATAACGGAGGAATAACAATCACCTGTCCGGAGCACGGAAATAAGTCAGTCGGCGGCATTGATATTGAGACAGGAAGGGTATCGGCAGAGATAAAGGATAACTATGCTGGCCTGCTGGACGATATTTTCGGAAAGGATGTAGCACAGCTTACCGAATATTTCAAGGCTCTCGGCTATGATGTGCCTCCCTTTACATATGTAAGCAACGACAATATACTTAAATACCTTTATAATGATATTTACGGCGGCACCTGGCCTGAAATGTCAAAGGACTTTTATAAGGATATGGGGCTTAAGGTCGGCGACAAGCAGCTTTATATTCGACCCTATGCCACCGCCTCCGAATTTTCTGACAGTTCAAAAGTATACGCCTTTGCCAGCGAAAGCAATTCGGCTACCAGCCCTTGGAGCGCCCATATGGTGTATATAGACGGTACATGGTACAAGAATAAGGACGGAAAGGGATTTTCCTTAGGCGGAAATAATTCCACCTATGAAGCCATGAAGGACAGAATCATAAACGGCGAACTTGTGCCTGCGAAATAACGGAGGTACGCTATGAAAAGGAACAAAAGCGGCTTTACCTTCGTTGAGCTATTGGCCGTTATGTCTGTTTTGATTATACTTGCCGCGCTCTTCATCCCCCGCTATTTAAACCTGCGCAGGGAAAGCAACAGGATTGTCTGCAGCACCAATATTAATACCCTGACTACTTGCTATAATGCGGCGCTTGCCATAAATCCCGATGGCGCTCCGAAGGAATTACTATCGGAAGTGCTTGAGGATAATTCAGATATAACCTGCCCGCTTGGGTACAGCTATATCGCAAATGCGCATGACACAAGCCTTTTTATTGTCTGCCCGGAGCACGGAAACAAAAACATAAGCGGAGCCGACCTTATAGTAAATGCAATAAGCGATGATATGTACGGCAGGGTATACAGCATACTCTCAGACATATCCTCTCTTTCAATCGGTGAAAAACAGGCATACTTTGAGTATTTGGGCTATGACGCCTCCGGAGAGTACCTGTTTGAAAACAGCTTCATTTACGGCTATCTTTTAAAAATGGAATATAACGGGAGCTGGCCTGTAATATCAGATGATTATGCTAAAAAGCACAATACCCCTAAGGGGCTTACAATCCGGCCATACATAGCCTCAAGACCGGAGCATACGCTGATTTATGCCTCAAAGGACGGCCAGGCTCCGGAAATGCTTTATATTGACGGCACATGGTATTACAGAAACTCACAGGAGGAAATACCGCTTACAAAGAGCTACGACACAATAGTCAGAAACGTAACGGCCCTGTGGGAGCCTATACTGTAAATTTGAGGACGGTGATGTAATTGAGAAAAAATAAAAAGGGCTTTACCCTTATAGAACTAATTGTGGTAATAGCAATTCTTGTTATATTGGCCGCCCTTGCCCTTCCCCAGTTCGGCAAGCTTAAAGAGGAAAGCGAGCGCGCAGTCTGTGATACTAATATCAACACCTTTGCCAGAACCTATATGATACAGCTTTCCATTGACGGAGAAGATTCGCCCAAAACTGTGCTTGCCGCCGTAAAGGACGAAAACCCAAGCTTCAAGTGCCCCTCTGGACAGGAGTACTCTACAAGGCTGCAGGGCTCTGTGCTTACAATCTCCTGTCCGAAGCACGGTCAAAGCATAATCGGCAAGGATTTTGCGGAGCATGTTCAGGATGCTATCGACAATCTTCTTAAGGACCCTGACAGCGGTTTTACCATGACGCAGACCATTGACTCAACAGCAGATTTTGATGGGAACCGTACTCAGAAGGTCAAAGACGAGCTGAGTAAAATGGGCTTTTCAACAGCAGGAACCACATGGTCCCTATATTCAGCAGGCGGTTCTAAGCTTACTTATGCCCTTTGGGCCGAGCAGTCTATTTCCAAAGCCGATGTGGGAAGCAGTATACTTGTAATAAGGTATAATTCAAATACTAAAAAATATACTGTCGGAACCACTACTGTTGTAGAGCGTACACCGTCAGGGGTTGGAAATGTAGATCCGTACCCGGCATTGGATTTTACCGACGGCTCATGGAACGAATATAAGGATATAGACCAGAGCGGTACTAAGGGCAGCTACGAGAGCGCCTATGAGGTATATCAGCAGGCTCTTAAGGAAATGGCAAAAAATAAATAAAAAAGGGGATACACTGCGTATCCCCTTTTTTTATATGAACAGCCTTGCTATATTTGAGAATATTATGCATACGGCTATACCCATTACAGTCGGCACAAGGAATGAGACTGCTGACCATTTCCAGCTTCCTGTTTCCTTTTTTATAGTCATCATTGTTGTGGAGCACGGCCAGTGCATAAGTGAAAACAGCATCATGCTTACAGCCGTTACCCACGTCCAGCCGTTTGCAAGGAGCAGGTTTTTAAGCTCCATAAGGCTTGACATGTCAGTAAGCACCCCCGTCTGCATATAGGCCATAATCATTATAGGTATAACAATTTCGTTGGCCGGAAATCCGAGTATAAACGCCATGAGTATTACTCCGTCCATTCCCATAAGCCTTCCCAGAGGGTCAAGGAAACCGGAGCAGGCAGTCAGCACGGATACATCGCCGATTTTCAGGTTTGCCATAAGCCATATTACAATTCCGGCTGGGGCAGCCACGCATATTGCCCTTCCCAGTACGAATATTGTTCTGTCAAATATGGAGCGCACAACGACATCCTTTATCTTAGGGCGCCTGTACGGCGGCATTTCAAGTATAAAGGACGACGGAACACCCTTCAGCACTGTTTTTGTCAGCAGGCTTGAAACAAGGAATGTTGCTCCGATTCCCAGCATAATTATCAGGCACAGTATAAGGGCCGACAGCACCGACTGGCCTATTCCCAGTACGTATCCGGTAAAGAACATCGTTATGATAGATATAAGCGTAGGAAAGCGGCCGTTGCAGGGCACAAAGTTGTTTGTGATTATTGCTACAAGCCTTTCCCTGTCGGAATCTATTATCCTGCAGCCCGTAACTCCCGCCGCGTTGCAGCCAAACCCCATGCACATCGTAAGCGCCTGTTTTCCGCATGCCCGGCATTTTTTGAAGCATTTGTCCAGATTAAAGGCAACCCTTGGCAAGTAGCCCGAATCCTCCAGAATAGTGAACATGGGGAAAAATATCGCCATTGGCGGCAGCATTACCGATATTACCCATGCCAGAACCCTGTACATTCCAAACACTAGCATATCCACAATGGGCGCAGGTATCGGAGTAGCCCTCAATACGGTAAGTATATTGTCCTCAAAGCCAAACAGCAGGTCGTTTAACATCTGCGACGGCACGTTGGCTCCTGTAATGGTTATCCAGAATACTATTGCCAGCATAAGCGCCATTACAGGAAAGCCCGTAAGCTTGCTTGTAAATATTTTATCCAGCTTCCTGTCGTGGGCGTTTGCGTCACTGCTTTTTAAAGTCACCACATCCTTTGCCAGCTCGGCCGACGCTGCGGCCACGGCCTTGGCTATGCTGTCCTCCGCTGCGGTTTTGTCAATCCCCATTTCGGCCAGATATTTTACAGCCGGGCTTGACAGGTCGTAATCTTCAATTATTTTAAGCGCATTCCTTCCCTTTTCTCCTGTAAGCGCGGCGGCATGCATAATTGTCTGTCCGTAATCAACACTGTATTTCACCTTTCCCCCGCGCTGGGCCAGCTTTTCAAGCTCATCTAAAAATTTGTCTATTCCAACGCCGTCTCGCGCGTTCATTGGGATTACAGGCACGCCGAGCTTTTCGGATAAAGCTGTACAGTTTATATCTATACCTTTTCTCTGCGCCTCGTCCATAAGGTTAACGCAAACGATAAGATTATCGGTTACCTCGCTTATCTGCAGCACCAGATTGAGATTTCTCTCCAGACAGGACGCCCCGCACACTACGGCTACCGCGTCCGGCACTCCCGAACAGATAAATTCCCCGGCTACCTCCTCCTCTGCCGAATGGGCCAGAAGCGAGTAGCTTCCCGGAATGTCCACAAACACATAGCCGCGGCCGTTATGCTCCCGCCAGCCCTGGGCATTGGCCACGGTTTTCCCCGGCCAGTTGCCTGTATGCTGCTTCATTCCCGTAAGAGCGTTGAAAAGAGTGCTCTTGCCTACGTTGGGATTTCCGGCTAAAGCGATAATTTTATCATTTTCGCTTCTTTTTTTAATCACAAGACCCTCATCCTTTGCATATAATCCGGTGGAAGTATTAGTCAGCCCCATGTTTCACACCCTTTTTAACATAAATTTTGGACGCGTCCTCTTGTCTGAGCGCAATTACCGCTCCGCATATGTCGTAAGCCACTGGGTCCCCAAGAGGACTTTTCTGCAGGCATTTGACCGCGCTGCCCGGCACAAGGCCAATATCCTGCAGGCGCCTTCTTATGTTGCCTCCGGACTCAAGGCTTATAACACCGGCCTGCTCTCCCTCATTCAGCTCATCAAGGCGGCAAATCTTCATCTTTCTCCCTCCCGTCAAACGGTCTTTTTGTACTGCCAGTATATGAAAGCGATACGCACTTTGTTACACTGGGCATTTACACATTGACATTTTGCACTTATAATTGAGGCAGGAGGTGGTCAGAATGGCCAACATGCTGGATTATATCGACTGGAGAGGCGATATTACTATAGATAAGTCCCCTTTTAACGATATAGATAACCTTATATTTACGCAGCTTTCTTTTATAGACTTTGAGGGGATAGTTCCGGGCTTTAATGAAACCGGCTTTGTAAGTCTGGCCGATGCGGCTGAAAAATATTTTCAGGCC
>CAUHBX010000073.1 GCA_959604475.1 uncultured Eubacteriales bacterium | reverse complement strand
AGACAGCCTTTCCGTTATAAGATTTTTTTATATTGTCAAGTATCACAGCCTCACCTCCCGACATAGCGCACCAGCAGCTTTTCAAACACAACGCTTAAAACAATTATTACCGCCGTCCACGCAAAAAGCTCTTCTGTTTCAAGATATATCTTTGACTCATACAGCTTTCTTCCTATTGAAAACGCAGGCGAGCCTATAACCTCCGCCGCAACCCCGCTTTTAAAGGCAAAGCCGGCCCCTGTTGCTGCAGCCGTGCGCAGGTACGGCTTTAATGCTGGAATATATATATTCTCAAGCTTCATTTTACCGGTAAATTCATACACCCGTGCCATTTCAAGCAGTTTTTTGTCGGCTGAATTAATCCCTTCCGATATATTGCTCCACACTATAGGCACAACGGTTAAAAACGCTATGAATACAGGTACTGTCCCGGATTTAAGCCATGCAAGGGCAAGAATTATAAATGAAGCCATAGGCGCCGCCCTTACAATATCTATTAAAGGCTTAAAAAGCGTATATACAACCCTGCTTGCCCCTGTGGCAGCACCCAAAAGTATACCGGCGGCAGTTCCGGCAAAGAAGCCCAAGGCAATCCTTAAAAATGAAAATACTATTGTTTTATAAAAATCGGCATGGGATATTAATCTCGCTACTGCTATCAGCGTATTAAGGGGCGAGGCAAAAAGGACGTCGCTTCCTATTATCATGTATACGGTCTGCCATACGGCTGTCCAGAAGATAAAGACCAGTAATTTTTTATTTGTTGACATAATAGAAATCATTTTCCGGCAGTTTTCCTCCCACTGCTTTCGGCTCTGCCTCAAAAAGCACACCGAAAAATCCTGTAAGCATATCCTTCATTTCATTCCCGTCTATATAGACGATATTGCAGTTTGGTATAGCGGTTTCAGCCGCCTTGGCCGAAGCCATAATTCCGTATTTTTCAACAAGCTCAGCCGCCTTTGAAATGTTTGAGTTCACATATCCTATACTTTCAGCGTATTCCTTAAGGAAGGTATCCACAGAGTCCCTGTGCTCCTTCAGAAACTCGTTCCTTACAATCAGACAGCCCATTGCCATATGGTTTCCGCTTATTTTATTCCATTCCTCGGTTAAATCAAGGGCAATCCTTGTGCCTTCGTTTTTCATCGTCGCCGCGGTAACATTTGGTTCAGGCAGAAGCACTATATCCGCCGTTCCGCCGGCAATGGCGGCGGCAACCTCCGCGTGCTCGCCCATATACTCCACATTAGCATCGGTCACTCCGTTTTTTTCAAGAATATAGTTAAGGACATATTCCGGTACGGCTCCCTGACCCGATGAATAAATTGTTTTGCCCGATAAGTCGGCTACGCTGTGAACTGTGTCCCCGTTTTCAAGAACATAAAGCACACCAAGCGTGTTTACCGCAAGGGCTGTTACGCCGCCTTCGGTTTTGTTATATAAGACAGAGGCCAGGTTGGTCGGCACCGCTGCAATATCGATTTCCCCGCTGAGGATTTTAGCAGTTACGTCATCCGCAGCAGCAGCCACAGTAATATTATAGCTGCCCTCTGTTTCCCCTGATTCGCTTTTTTCCATAAGCTCAACGGCCCCTATTCCAGTAGGCCCTTTAAGCATAGCGATGTTTACCGCCGTGCCGTCTGTATATGCTGCCCCGGAACATCCGCCTAAAAGTCCCGCCGTCATAACTGCGGCTGCAATAAATGCAAATATTTTTTTCATGTCAAATCTCCTTTTTAATGTCCTTTATAATGTAAATTTTCCGTCCTTCATGCCTTATTATTCCTCTTTTCTCAAAATCAGAAAGAATGCGGTACAGGCTTGCCCTGCCTACGTCAAGGTACTCAGCCAAAGCCGTCATGCTCATTCCGTCGGCAATTAATCTTCCGTCGCTGTCCCTATGGCAGTTTTTCATTAAATATTCCGCAGTGCGCGCCTCTGCGCCTCCTGCCGTAAAAATATCAAGCCTTTTATTCAAGAAAATCAGCGATTCTGAAAGGTGCCCTATAAAATTCATATTTGCCTGCGGAGACATTTTTATTATTTCCTCCATAAGCTCTTTAGATATGAAAAGCAGTACGCAATCGCTTTCAGCCCTGACCGTCGCGATAAATTTCTCGTTCCTGCCAAACAGCACAGAGCCTCCGAACGCTTCCCCGTCCCTAAGCGTATTTATGAGAACTCTGCCCCTGCTGTTTTTCATTACCGAAACACGTCCCTTTAGTATAAGCGCAAGGCTGTTTCTGTAGTTATCGTAGTCGTAAATTATTTCTCCCTTTTGATACGACTCCCATTGGAAACGTTTGTCATTTATAACAAATTCACTGATTACTTCTGCTGCATCCTTAAATAAAAAGCTTTTTTCCAGCACCGTTATATAATTTTTTTGTTCCTCTTTAGATATTTTTTTCATAAAGCACCTCATTATTTGTTTCATTTGAGACAAAAAAAGTATATATCAGCGCCGGCTGTCTGTCAATAAAAAATCCCGGCATAATTATGCCGGGATAAATTGAAATTAATATGCGGAGCCCTCGTTCCATATTTTATTTGGCCTAATTTCCGTCCAATCCTCCGCTTCATCATCGTCGCGAGTGTATTCGTGGTAATTAGTAGCCTCTAAAATCTCGAAGTAATACCATGTGTACTCGGGATTGTCAGGCCACATTTTTGTATTATAGCAAAGTCCGTCCTCATCAACCTCACGGTTAAGCACGTTGTTGATAAGCGTTACGGCCTCAGCCCTGGTAATCGCGCTGTCAGGATGGAAGGTTCCGTCAGGATAGCCTGAAATCCAGCCCTTTTCATAGGCAGAGTTAATGTAGTCCGCCGCCCAGTGTCCGTTTATATCGCTGAAATGGTTTTCATCGCTGCTCGACAAATCATCAAAGAACGACACAATAGTCGCAAATTCAGCCCTTGTGATGCTGTCGTCCGGCCTGAAGGTATTTTCAGCGTTTCCATCACCATGGAGTATATCGGCGTTGGTAAGCGTAGCAACTGCCTTAAGATACCAACGTGTACTGTCCACATCGCTGAAGTCCTGATAAGTCGTATAGTAAAGCTGTCTTGAGCTGTCCTCCAGCAGCCTGTAGAATATTGTGGCAACTTCCGCTCGGGTTATGTTGGCGTTAGGCCTTACAAGTCCGTCCGGATAGCCGCTTATGTACTGGAAATGCTCTTTAGTCTCAAGCTTAGGCTTTTCTTTTTCCACACGGCCTTCCGTAAGCTCATATCCGCCTCCGCCGCTGCTTTTCCTGCTGTAGGCGGCTATAAATGTTAAATCCCTGTCAACGGTTATATTTTTAACCTGAGATGTTGAATAGTATTTATCAAGCTCCTCACAGTACCACGAATCAAACCTGTAGCCGCTGTCTGCGTCAACGTCCGGTACAGTGTCAATTATTTGTCCCTCATCATAGGTAAACTCTGTTCTTCCGTCCAGCTCACCATGCTTTCCTTCCTCGAACCTTACAGTATATTCCTTCGCGGCTTCATTAGTATAGCTGACCTCAGGTTTTTCAAATTCCTGGCTTTCGCCCTGGTTTCCGAGTGAATCCTCCGGGTAGAGCGCCGCCCATTTATTTGTTTCAACAATATATGTTCCGTTTTCTGTCTGTGGGTCAGTCAGCTTTACATTATATTTAAGCTGTACCCTTTCAAAGTTTGTTACAGGCACGTTTATTTCCCATATAAAGCATTCTGCGCAGCTTCTGCCGTCAAACACCGTTCCGTTTTCATAATAATGAAGCTCGTATTTATATCCGCTGTTTCCATCGGGTGCAAAACCGTAGGAAGCCGACGCACCGTCCTGCAGCTGAATCACTTCGGCGTTATAGATATTGCTTCCTACCGATAAGGTGATTTTTTCGGCATCATTGACAAAGTCAAAATTATAGCTGTTTCCGTGATTATCTGTTCCAATGCCTATTTCGTCAACAACCTTGCTTCCATTGTCGAGAAGATAGTTTATCTTCTTCCGTATTATATTAAAGTCCACAGCTTTTCCGCCGTTAAGCGCTGACATGAAGGCCTCTCCCAGTTCGGTGCTTCCGACACATACGCCGTAGCAGTTGTATTGCCCGTTTAAGTTTTTATATGCATGATACGCATCATAGAAAGCCCTGTCAACGGAAAGTGCATGCTGTCCAATTTCATTTAACGGTACAAACTTTTCAGGGCTTTCTGCTGTGCTTTCACCTGTGAAGTCCAGTACAAAGCTGTCGCCGTCACGCTCAACCCAGCCGGTTACTTTATCAAAATAATTATCCCATTCTCCCCCGGGAACTTTAAACTCTCCGTCCCCAAAACCATTGGCAACGCACCAGCCGGTCATTTCGCCAAAGTATCTGATACCGTCAGCCTCTATCTGATGGAATATAATTTTTACATTTCCATCGTCCCCTGTAAACAATCTTGTTAAACCGTCGCTGACAACAATAACATATTTTCTTTCATCATTGGTCTGGCTTGCCTTAAGCATATTTTCAGCTTCGATAAGCCCCGCTTCCATATTAGTTCCGCTAAGAAGTCCGTCAGGCCTGTTTGCCGCGGCGTTGTAAATAGCATCCAGTTCACTATTATCAAGCTCTTTAAGGTCATATACAGTTTTGGCGTCTCCGCCAAACACTATTACTCCTACATTTATTTTTGCTTCCGTATTGCTGACTGCATCTAAGAGATTTTCAAGCAGATTTTTTGTTTCAGCTGCCACTTCGTCTTTACAGCTGGACTTATCCATGACAAATACAACATCACTCATAAGCTCCGCTTCTTCAGATGGAAGCGAAAGAGTAACTTCCGACACGTAATTTTCGTCAAGCTCCGCCGCTGTTTTTGATTTTGAAGCAGGACCGGGCGTTTCAGGCTCCGGTTCTGACGGCTTCTTAATATTTACAGTTGGGTCGCCGATTTTTTCTCTGGCCTCATCCCCGTCAATTATTATTTTCTCACCTGTCTTATTATCAATATATTCAAGCTTAATGCTTTCATTTGTATGGAGACTGTTACCATACACACCGTCCTTTGCCTTTACCTTAAATGTAACAGTTATTTTTTCTTCAGGAATATTTCCTATATTCCAAATCAGGGTTTTTCCGTCATTGTCCACAACAAGCCCGTCAGACGCACTTCCCTCCACATACTCAAAATCATCCGTATTTATTACATCTGTAATTACTGCATTTGAGCCTGCAGGGATACTGTTGATAATTTCCGCCAAGTCCTCAAGAATGTCGGGAAGTCCGCCTTCGTTCAGGTCATCATCGGTCACGTTTGTGAACAGCGCTTTTCCGTCCTTGTTAGAAGATATTGCCTTAAGTGCGTCGGCGTCGTCCTTCATCTCTATTCCTATTGTATATATTGTTGCGCCGTCATCTATAAGCTGTTTGGCCTGCTCAGTTCCGTTCCAGTTTACATCATCCTCTCCGTCGCCGCTGTAGCCGGGCTTTCCGTCCGATATAAATATAATATAAGCAGGTCTGTCTGAGTCATCGCGTTGGTCAAGTATCTTTTTAGACTCCGCCAGCGCAGCCGTATAATTTGTGCCTCCGCCGGATTGCATTTTGTCTATTTCATCTTTCAGGGTATCTCCGTCAATTTCAAGGCCGGTGCTTATATCAATCGCACTGCTGTCCTCCGCTGTGCCGTATGCTCCGTTAAAGCCTACTACAGCGAGAGTATTATCCTGTTCTCCGTTTAAAACCTGTTCGACAAAGCCCTCCGCGGCTTCCTTCGCCACATCCATTCTTGTCTTTCCCGCAAGCCTTTCATTGCATTTATTTGGCTTCCTGTAGAACTCCGCTCCGCATTCATCACATACGTATACAGT
>CAUHBX010000072.1 GCA_959604475.1 uncultured Eubacteriales bacterium | reverse complement strand
TCTTCTTCCGATTTTACCTCAAACGTTTCGTCTTCCCTTTCAGCAGCAGCCTTTGAAACTGCATTTATAAAGTTGACCTCGAATATAGATTTATGGTCAAATAGCCCATTGTCTATATTTCGCTGTTGTTCTCCGCTTAAATCGCAAATCGGTCTTCCGTTTCTGTGTCTTGCAACAGCCTCCATTATCCAATCCAGATAATTATCACATGAGGATATTTCAAAAGCCGGAAGCGTAACCTCTTTACGGTTTGAAAACAACTGCCATTTTATAGCTCTTGCAGGGTTTTCGGATGCATATCCCGTTATTATAAGCTTTTCCTTAGCTCTCGTCATGGCAACGTAAAGAACCCTTATTTCCTCAGCCACCGAGTCATGCCAAAGCGCTTCTGATATAACTGCACGCGGCACAGTATTGTATTTGACCCTTGTTTTAGCATCCACGTACTCGCTTCCTATACCGAGTTTTTTATGAAGCACAACATTAGCGCTCAGGTCAGTTTTATTGAATTTTCCGCCGCAGCCTGAGATAAACACAACAGGAAATTCCAGACCTTTGCTTTTATGTATGGTCATTATCCTTACTCCGGCTTGGCTGCAGCCACTTTCACTGTCTATCTCAACGTCATTTTTGTCTATTTTTTCAATGTATCTAATAAAATCAAAAAGTCCTTTAAAGCTCAGGCTGTCGTAATCAGAAGCCTTTTTAACAAGCTTCATAAGATTTGCCTGTCTTGCCTTGCCGTCAGGGAGAACACCAGCTAAATCGTAATATCCGGTGTCAGTATATACTGCCCAGATTAAATCGTTAATTGTTTTTTCAACAGATATATTGCGCCAATGTTCAAGCTGTAATAAAAACTCAGATAAAGTTTTCTTGATACTGTCGCTTGTTCCGTACTCATCATAGTTTTTAATACAGTCCCAGTATTCATCACAGCCGACTTCGAGCTTTATGGTCAGCAGGTCGTCCGCACTTAAGCCGTATACAGGGGAGCGCAGAACAGCTGCAAGCGGAATATCCTGCCTAGGATTATCAATTATCCTCAAAAAGCTAAGAGCAGTCATAATCTCCGTTGTATCAAGAAATCCTGTGCTTGACTCCGCTGATGAAGGTATTCCCCTTGCCCTTAGTATCTCTACAAATGATGCTCCATAGGTCTTTTTTCTCATTATAATTACAATATCGCTGAATTTCAGCTTCCTGTAATCTCCGAGCTTGGGGTCATATATCTCCAGTCTGTCCTTTCCATACATAAGACTGTTAATCCTGTCGGCTACAAAGCTCATTTCCTTTTCCATATTTGATAAATCCTCTTCGGATTCCTCATCTATATAATCGGTATTTATTATATCAATCTCAACTGCCCCTCCGGCCGATGCGCTGCCGGTATAAACCGGGAATTCAGCACCCGTGTACAGCATAGCGTTTTCATCATATTCAATTCCGCCAAGCTCCTTTTGCATAAGCTGCATGAATATAAAATTTATCCCCTCCAAAACCTCGCTTCTGCTTCTGAAGTTTTTAAACATATCTATTCTTTCGTTAGCGGCCCCCTTCTTAAGGGAAAATGTATTGTATTTTTCTGTAAAAATATCAGGGTTCGCCATTCTGAAGCTATAAATACTCTGCTTCACGTCGCCCACCATAAATCTGTTTTTCTCAGTTGATACCAACGATAAAATAAGCTCCTGAACCGCATTGCTGTCCTGATACTCGTCGGTCATAACATACTCGTATTTTTCAGTAAGCTCCATCGCGGCCTTGGATTTGACAGGATTATCAACTGTACCATCTTTATCCATGAGTACCTTAAGGCAGTAATGCTCCAAATCGCTGTAATCTGCTATGCGCCTCTGTTTTTTCTCTTTGTCGAACCTAAGAGAGAATTCGCCGACAAGGTCGAGCAGAAGGCATATGCCGTATCCGGCATTTTTGATGTCCTCCAGCATACTGTCCGGCTCCCTTAGCAGAAACTTAGAGTTTATATTAACAAAAATTTTCTTAGCTCTGTCCCTTAAAAATTTTACCTTTTCTTTTGTAGCTGACTCGCATTTTTTAGTTGATAGCCTGTCAAAGGACATATTTAATAGGCGTAAATAGAAGTCATTAAAATCAAGTTCAGCACCTTCAAGGATATATTCCATTTTTTCCAAATCACTGACAAGCATTGGAATATAAGTTTCAGGCCCCGTGCTTTCTGCAATTCCAAGCGCACTTTTAGTAAGCTCCATCGCACCCTTGACATAGGCTGATATCTGTTCCTTAAGAATATCAAACCAAAGGCCGCTGTCCTTTACATAGGCGGCCTTTTGCTTCTCTATCCAACACTGAGGGTCGGGATGGCTTATTATAAAATTAAATATCTTCAGCACAAGCTCCCTGAGTTTCTTATCTGATGTCCCGTCGCTGTAGTTTTCAACCATATACAAAAAACCATCCGGGTCATCAGAAGCATAATTATCCTCAAACAGCCTGTCCATTATTTCATCCTGCAGTAGAAGAATTTCTGTATCATCTGCGACCCTGAATGCCGGGTCAATACCAAGCCAGTTATAATTCTCCCTCGCCACTCTCAGACAAAAAGAATGTATTGTTGTTATATCGGCGTGATTTAGGAGAACCGACTGCCTCCTTAAATTCGCAGAATCAGGATTTTCCCTTAAAGCAAGATTAACTGCCGCACCGATTCGCTCTTTCATCTCAGCAGCGGCGGCCTTTGTAAACGTAACGACAAGCAGCCTGTCTATATCGACAGGGTTGTCCTCATCGGTAATAAGCCTTATTATCCTCTCAACCAGCACTGCCGTTTTGCCGGAACCTGCCGCTGCGGACACAAGTATATTTCCATTTTTCTCGTTTATGGCGCTAATCTGTTCAGCAGTCCATCCCATTTTATCTCCTCAATTCCTAACAAACCCCCTGAAGCCTCTGCTCCAGTGATAAATATTTCGTAAACGAATTAAACATAGTTTCATAGGAATTATAGCAGAAATTTTCAATAAAAGCTATTGTATGCCTTCCATACTCCTCTTTATCAAAAAGATACTTCATTACTGCAGACGCATAGAGTTCTGCAAAGTTTCCTGAATACATAATTGCGCAGGCATATAGCAGGTCGAACATCTTCTGCTCAGGCTGGCAGAGGTCAAACGCATAAAACAGCATTTCCCTCATGTCTGAAAGGTTCAGTGCACATTCTCTGCATCTAAGTATTTTAATTGAATGATGAATGGCCATAAGCTTAATAAATCTTCTGCCCTTCTCCTTGGTCATTGTGTAAATGTTCTCGCCAAAAATATTTCCGTTAATTCTCATCTCAGCAAAATATTCATAGGCGTCAGCCACAGTGGAATTTATACATTCCTCAAAGAACGAAAGATAAAAGCTGTTTTTAAGCGTATAAATACGCTCAAGATAGACCTCGCTTTCGTCCTCCACAGTATTTTTAATAATATCGTGTTTGCCCTTTGGGCTTTTATATAAAAAATCAAACATAGACATAACCTCCATGTTTGAATTTTATAACATTTATTCCTTATGTTTCAAATGCTGTCATGCGCATTTTGCGACAGTACATTTTTCAAATCGTCAACTGTAATTTTAGCCGTGTATCCGCCCAGTTCATCAGCAAGGCTTACTAGCAGTAAATTTATTTCATCTTGAAAATACAGCATGTGTGTCATGCCGCCAACCGATGCCCTATCAAATGCCGCGTCAAATTCAGGAAAGTCTCCGTCATATTCAACATCAAAAATTTCAGCATATATTTCAGCAAACTCCTTAGCGGCAATTTCCCCTGCCTTTTGTCCAGTTATCAGCACCTTTACTTTATTTGCCTCCACAAGCGTACCTCCTTTTTTGACAATTATATCTACCAGAAACAAAAAAATCAACAAATATTATGCACTTAACTGGTTGCAATATCTTCTTTTATACGCTAATATATTACAAATAAGCTAATAAAATTAATTTTATATATAAATCAAGGGGGATAAAAATGGAAGCATTGAAGAAAAAGATTTTAACGGACGGAACGGCAATCGGCTCGGAAATAATAAAGGTTGACAGCTTTTTAAATCATCAGATAGATGTAGCATTCATGAATGAAATCGGCAAGGAATTTGCCAGAATTTTCAGCGACGTTGAAGTTACAAAAATAGTTACAATAGAAGCGTCGGGCATAGCGATAGCCGCGATAGCGTCCCAGTATTTCAACAATGTACCCGTTGTTTTTGCTAAAAAAACAGAATCCCGCAATCTTGACCCCGATAAATACCATGGGGAGGTTTATTCCTTCACAAAGCAGAAGGTTTACCCCATAATGGTTTCAAAAAAATATATATCTGCTGAAGACAAAATTCTTATA
Source organism: uncultured Eubacteriales bacterium (assembly GCA_959604475.1). Taxonomy (GTDB): domain Bacteria; phylum Bacillota; class Clostridia; order Lachnospirales; family Anaerotignaceae; genus Metalachnospira. The sequence continues at coordinate 1,574 of CAUHBX010000072.1, read as the reverse complement.
ATTGACGATTTTCTTGCCAACGGAAAAGCCGCTCTTGCCCTTACTGGACTATGTGAACAGGCCGGTGCTACTGTACAGGGTATCGGTATTGTTATTGAAAAAGGGTTCCAGAATGGAGGAAGGCTTCTTCGTGAGGAAAACCATATCAGAGTTGAGTCCCTTGCAATAATTGATAACATTGACGATGGAAAAATAACATTTAGAGATTAAATATTTAAAAAGGATATATTTAAAATATATCCTTTTTATTTTCCGGCTTTATATTAACGATACATCTGCATTTTGGATATCGGGAACATCCATAAAATTCATTTCCGGCGTTCGGTTCTTTTTGTGCTTTACGCCTTACCATTAAAGCCCCGCACTTAGGACAAATTATTTTTTCCTCCGGCATAGTTTCCTGTAAAATGGAGCCGCATTCTTTTTCGTCGTGCTGAATTTCATTTTCGCTTGTTTCAGGTTCTAAATTTAGTCTTGTTTCTAAAATCCTTTTATATCTTTCAGTATAATCCACCTGCTTTTTTTGATTGATTTTTAAAAAGAAATCGGCTAATTCCTCCATTTGGCGCTCACTCATGTATTCCTGTTTGGATTTTTTATTGGTGTTTTTAATATACTCAACTAACTGGTCATATCTTATAACTTTATCCTTTATTTCTTTTTTGGCATATTTCATATTAACTATCGTTTTTGGATTTGATAATACTACAACGGACTTATAATTTTCCTCAAAATATTTATCAAATATAGCCTTTAAAATTAAATTTGTTTTAGTATTGCGCCTTATCTGCCTTATTACTTCCAGATGCCTCATGTTCTGTGTAACAGGAGAATAAATACCCTCTTTTTTAAAATTTCCTCCATAGTTAACTGTGCGTATAAAATCGCCTTTGCTGTTAATTTCGATATTGCCAAAAAGATTTTTACACTCAATAATATAACTAAGCTTTCGAGTTACAATCAAAAAATCAATCTGGGCCGACAGCTCTCCGGAGACTAAAAATAAGTCTCTTATTATAATCATAGGCATTCCGCTGTTTTTAAGCTCGAATAATATGTTTTCCTCGCCTTTTATACCGGCTTTAATCAGCCTTATATCATAATCTATTTTTTTCTTAACATCATCAGGAGCTGTTTTTGCAAACTCCTCCATTAAGTTTATTTGTTCTTCAGCGTCAGTTGTATCCTTTAAAAATACTGGTTCTTTAATTTTATCAAATAATCCCATGCATTTCCCTTCTTTTGTAATTAAATGCTCATTTGTGTTAAAATATTGTATTTATTATGATAATAGCATGTTTTGGCAGATATGACCACTAAATCTTAAAAAGCCGCACACATTTTTGTGTACGGCTTAGAGTAAAGTCTTTATTTCTTATTTATCTCTTTAAGGCATGTAGTTAAAGCGTCCTCACCTTCGGGAGATATTATATCCGGAGTTGTACCAAACTCCTGGCTTCCTGTTCCATCGGAAGTAATTCCGTATATTGGGCTGTATCTTACAATAAGTCCGCTGTTAGGCATTACTACTGGAATCGGGTCGCTTCCTATACCGTCTCCTCCGGTTTGAGTCC
>CAUHBX010000071.1 GCA_959604475.1 uncultured Eubacteriales bacterium | reverse complement strand
TACCGGCCGTGTTAACGACGACGGGCAGAAGGGCTTTGTGGCCTGCGCCATAAACCGGTCGGTGTTTGAGGATTATGTCCAGCTATTTACCGAGGCTGGAATAAAGCCGTCATCGGTTGACGTAATGGCCGACTGCGTGTCAAAGCTTGTGTCAATGGCAGGCTTCTCGGATAAAACAGTAATTTTTGTTGAAGTAAACAACAGCCATACGGAGCTGTACCTTTTAGACAGGGGCTGTCCCGTATTTACACGCCGCCTTAATTTCAAATACATAAGCTTTTCGGGCAACGTACAGATTTTGGCGGAGGAACTGGCGGAGCAGATTAACAAGCTTCTTCAGTTCCAGCGTACAAGGCATGTCAGCGAAAGGGTTTCCGAGGTAATAATCGGAGGCGACGCTCCCGGCCTGGATTCGCTTACACCTATGATTTATGGGGAGCTTGAGGCGCTGCGCCCTTCTGAGGTAACCTGTACACAGCTTCCTCTTTCACAGGTTTTAATTGTTCCTGACGGCTGCGATTTAAATATCGGCCTTAAGGCCGCCGGAGCGGTATTAAAACGCGATATGAATTTCCTCAGGGCAAATACGGCCGAAAAGTCCAAAACGCCCAGTTCTCCCGTGTTTAAAAACCGCGCCGTAATATTCCTTGCCGCATATGCGTTTATCCTGATTGTATTTCCGCTTGCGGCCGGAAAAATAACGGAGCATATACTTGATTCAAAAACAGAGGCTATAATGGCCTTTAACACCACTGCCGACGAGGCGCAGGAATATCAGAGGCTTCTTGAAGTTCAGCAGGAATACCTATCCCTTAAATCAGAGAACGATTCCCTTGAAACGAAGGAGGAGGCCATACGCGCCCTTCCCCAGATGACCAACGAGGTATACGGCGCCCTGACCTCCCAGCTTGGCGAGGGCGTAAGGATAACGGGCGTAACATATTCCGCCTACGGCGGGATGCTATCCGTATCGCTTTCAGGCCCCGGCGGAGGCTCGGCCACGTCATATGTGGAAAACCTCAGAAACAGCGGCTACTTCGCGTCTGTTTCCTATACCGGCTGGTCAACGCAGGAAAGCTGTTTTTTCACGGTAAACTGCGCTGTAAAGGGGGCTGATTTATAATGGTTCTTTCAAAGAGAGAAAAAATACTGCTCTACGTCCTTGCCCTTTTAGTAATACTTCTTGCAAGCTGGACTTACATAATAAATCCAGTCCTTAACGCCAACAGGCAGGCAAAGCTGGAATACGAGGCGGCGCAGGCCGAGAGGGAGCAGATGGAAATGCTTATGCCGTCCCTGATAGGCGCGGATTCCCGTCTTTCCGATGAAAAAATACGCGCGCTGTCTGACAGCTACTTCTATAAAAACCTTATTGATACACAAATTGACCGAATGCTTCAGCAGGCCGCCTATGACAGCGGCGTAACGCTTACGTCGGTTACTATTAATCCCGCCCAAATAGGGCCTGTTGCAAGCTCGCTGGCCTACAGCGGCTCCCAGGTTATGGACAGCGCCCTTGAAAGCGCCGAAAGCGAAGACCAGGGCGCTGAAACCCAGTCCCCATCTTCACTTACGCAGACGCTTTACAGCTGCTCCGTAACAATGAACGGGGAGCTTGCGAACCTAATAAACGCTTTAAACAGCTTCAGCACAAACGGCAAAAGCGTAACGGTTGACACCTTCGCCATAACTGCCGGCGACAGCACCTATACGGCTGATGTAAATATGACCTTCTATTTTGTGGAGGAATAAAAATGTGGAATAAAAACAGACGCGGCTCAAACTTAATTTACATAATAATACTTATGGCTATATTAGGTATACTGGCCGCGGCCTATTCCGCAGTCAGCATCTATTCGGCGCGCTCCGCGGCGGAACAGCGTCGGCATGAGCAGGATTATATTACGGCTGCCAGCCTTAGGGATACCTTTGTGGATATGGCGGAGTCCATGACATGGTCCGGGTATCCAAAAAACGCGACCGATGCCCTCGGCGAAATAGATATTATAAAATTTTTCGGCGCGTCCGTCTCAGAATATCAGGATTACGTCAATGAGATGATGGCCTATGAGGGACTGTCAGATGAAGAAAAGGCGGAGACCTCATCACCGGTATTTGAAAGCTCCAGCGAAAGCCTTACAAGCACCGCCGCATTGCCGGAGGGTACCCTTAAGCAGACACACACTGTGAATATAACTCAGAAGGAAGAAAAAAAGCCGATATGCTGGCTGGAAATTGAAATAGAATTTACATCTAAAGAAACAGGAAAGCTCTATAAGCTGGCTGCAAGGCTGGAGCCTGAACCAAAATTCACATTTGACTCTCCCTGGATTGAGGGCTGGAAAGCGGTGAGATACTATGAAGCGGAATAACGGCTTTACACTGATAGAGGCCGTGGTATGCATAGCGCTGATAGCGCTGATAACAGCCGCCTTTTTATCAATAGCCCTATCCAATCTGACAATTACAGACAAAATGAACGTACACGCAAAAAACACCTCAGATATAGTGACGTCCTATGAGACTGGGAAAAGGCCGTCTAATATAAATAACCGCAGCCTGTCCGGCGAGGATATTGCCACCGGAGGCGAAAACGGAGGCAGCTTTATACTGCGCCGTTGCGAGCTTTATGCTGACGGCGAGGACAGCGGTATTACCTATTATTACTATAAATAAGAGAAGCGGTGAGAACAATGCGTAAATCAAAAAAGGGCTTCACCCTCATAGAGATACTGATAACCCTTGCAATTACTGTTATTGTAGGCGGCTTTCTCGCCTCTTACCTTGTTCCGCAGATAAAGGTGTTTCATATTAACTCACGTCAGAGCAACGCCCGCTCCGCCTGCGCCGGAATAATAAACGAGCTTCAGGACAGGCTTTACTGCGGAAAGGATTTCGTATTAAACGGCGATACCCTCACCTACACCCATGTAAATGAAAACAGCGACCACACAGGCGAGAAAATAGAGCTGGAAAAGCTCGGACAGCAGTTGTTTCCAAACCTTACAAAGGATAAGCTGTCCGTTGATATCAAGCTTGACCTGAAGTGGGAGGGAGACCCGGCAAACGGCATTGAAGCCTTTTCTGACCGCCCTGCCATACTCGTTTCCCTAACCGTCCTTGACGAGGACGGGAAGGAATTTTATACCCAGTCCCAGGCAGTCCGCTGCCCCAACTGGAATTTAGAATAGGCTTAGGTACATATTAACCAGCCTGTCCCCGGCCAGCGACATAATCATAAGTGAAACCGCAAAGGACGGCGCCATCGGCACCTCAAAGCCCTTGGGGATTTTCTTTGCCGCATAAGGAGGCACCCAGCGTACAGCCGCTATTATATAGGCCATAAAAAAGGCCGGCACAACAAGCTTTGCCCCAAGCAGAAGTCCTGAGGCCGCCATAAGCTTTATGTCGCCTCCGCCGATACCTCCTCCGGTCATGAAGGAAATAACTAACATTATACCGCCCACAATCGCCGAGCCTAAAAGCCTGGATTTAATTCCAACCGCCGGGCCCGTAAACAGCGATGCTGCGGCAAGGGCTATTATAATTATATGAAATCTGTCGGGTATGTAAGTCTCGTCCTTGTCAATAAACCAGGCGCATATCAGCACACTGCCGTACAGGCAGAGGATTACTGCGTACAGGCTTATATCCCAAAAATAACCGCACAGCCCAAACCAGACGCCCGTAAGCAGTTCAACGCCCATATATCTCCAGGATATAGGTTCCCCGCAGTAACGGCATTTTCTGCCAAGCGCAAGGAAGCTGGCCACAGGCACAAGGTCAGGCGCGCCCAGGGTATGTGAGCATTTCGGGCACATGGAGCGGCCTTTGGCAATCGGCAGCTTACGCGGAAGACGGTATATAACAACGTTTAAAAACGAGCCGATACACAGCCCGTATATCATAAAAAGAACAAACTGAAACATATTTTCACCTCCGGGGAGTCATTCCCGATTTTATAATATCACATTACCCATTCAATGAAAAGGAGAACTGTCATGCGAAAGAACGTGCAAATAGGACAGATACTGCTTGATAAGGGAATAATAAATCAGAAGCAGCTTGACCGTGCCATTGAGCTTCAAAAAAGCTCCAAGGGCAAACGTATAGGAGATATACTTATAGACCTGTCCTATGTAAGCGAGGCCGAATTTGCCCAATGCCTGTCCGAGCAGCTGAATATACCCTATATGGAGCTGTCCGGCTATAAGATTGACCCCAAGGCCGCAAACCTTGTGGACAGGAACTATGCGGTCAGAAACCTTGTGCTGCCCATTGATTTTCAAAATAACGCCCTTGTGGTGGCTACCAGCGACCCCCTGGCCTTTTATACCTTTGACGAACTGAGAAGCATAACCGGCTACGAGGTCAGTACGGTGGTTGTCCGAAAAAGCTCTCTTCTGAGTATAATTGACAGTTATTTCAGCAAGGATATAGTTAAATCCGCAGCCGAAGACCTCAGCAGGGAGCTTTCCTCTGATGAGGAAGAGGACGAGGCGCTTGTAATGACAGGCGAGCGTATAGAAGGCACGCCTCTGGTAAAACTTATTAATACACTCATAAACCAGGCTGCTGCAGCCAACGCCAGCGATATACATATCGAGCCGTCCAAAAACGACCTGCTCATACGTTACCGTATAAACGGCGACCTCACTACCCATACGCGTATGTCAATAGCGGCGCATAATCCGATTATTACCCGTATAAAGCTGATAAGCGACATGAACATCGCCGAAAAGCGTATCCCGCAGGACGGCAAGCTCCATTACGAGGGGCAGGGCTTTGAGCTGGATATCCGTGTTTCCTCCCTGCCCACAATCTACGGTGAAAAAATAGTTATGAGGCTTTTGGGCAATACCAACCGTCCGGAACTTATGGATTTAAACCGCCTCGGAATGCCTGACGGCGTACTTGAGGCATTTAAGCATATGATTAAGGCGCCCAACGGAATTATCCTTGTAACCGGCCCTACCGGAAGCGGCAAGACCACAACCCTTTACGCCGCCCTTAACCTTTTGGCGCATAAACCTGTTAATATCGTTACTATTGAGGACCCCGTTGAGCAGCGTATCGACAATATAAACCAGGTTCAGGTCAATCCGAAGGCCGACCTTACCTTTTCCTCGGCCCTGCGCTCAATACTGCGTCAGGACCCCGATATAATAATGGTCGGCGAAATGCGTGACGCGGAGACCGCCTCCCTTGGCATCAGGGCCGCCATAACTGGGCATCTCGTGCTCTCAACCCTGCATACCAACGATACTGTCTCAAGTATTTACAGGCTTATAGATATGGGAAGCGCGCCTTATATGGTAGCCGCCTCCGTTACAGGGGTTGTTGCCCAGCGTCTAGTTAAGGAGCTGTGCCCCCACTGCAAGCAGAAGCGTGCCGTAAACGATGTTGACCGCTTTATTATCGGAGAAAGTTCCGATATTGACGAGGTGTATGAGCCTGTCGGCTGCCCCTTCTGCTCCAACACCGGCTATATAAGCCGCCGTCCCATTTACGAGATAATAAACGTGGACGAAACTCTCAGGACAATGATAGCCCAGAGCGTGCCCATCACTGAAATCAAGGAATACGAGCGCTCCAAGGGCGTGCGCTTCCTCAGGGATTTTGCGCTTGACCTGCTCCGCGACGGCACGACAAGCATGGCTGAAATAGAAAAAATAATATACTCTATTGAATAGGAGAAACCTAAATGACAGTTTATGAGATAATAACGTCGGCAAACCTCATGGGCGCATCCGATATCCATTATGGGCAGGACGAACCCATTTCGGTAAGGATAGACGGCAGTATACAGAGGCTTCCCGCCAATTACGTGCTTAACGATTTAAAATCGGAGCTTTTGGATTTGCTTACGCCTGAGCAGGCCAAGGAATTCCGTTCCGGAAGCGATATAGACCTGGCCATACAGACCCCTGACGGCATACGCTGCCGCCTGCGACGGTGAGACCTTTTCTCCGTCGACAT
>CAUHBX010000070.1 GCA_959604475.1 uncultured Eubacteriales bacterium | reverse complement strand
GCACCAAGGAATGGATGCACAGTGAATTCCCTCTGCTTTCTGCGGAAGAAATTATAGCAAGGGCAGACGAGCTTATACCCGGATGTGAGGACTATACTGAATATAACGCAGACGACCTTGTTCAGGTTAAATATGTTGAGTGCTGATGCCGAGGTGATATAAAATGTATCATGTTGAAATGAATTTTAATTATCCCAGGATGTATAGGGTCCGCCAGCACCTTAACTCAGAAAAAATCGGAGATATTAAGGCTGCTGTATGGGAAGAGCTGGATAGGATAGGCATAAGGTCAAAAATAAAGGAAAATTCTGAGATAGCTGTCTGCGCAGGCTCAAGGGGCATAAACAATATAGATAAAATTGTGAAGGCAGCTGTTGATTATGTTTTTGACTGCAAGGCAAAGCCCTTTATAGTTCCCGCAATGGGAAGCCACGGCGGCGCAACGGCACAGGGACAAAAGGACGTCCTGCACAAATACGGAATAGACGAGGAAACCATGGGCTGCGAGGTGCGCTCGGATATGGAGCCGGTGCTTTTGGGAACGGCTGAAAACGGAGCGCCCGTATACTTTGATAAAAACGCTTACGGAGCAGACGGCATAATAGTTGTAAACAGGGTAAAACCGCATACTGACTTCCTTGCTGTAAATGAAAGCGGAGTAGTAAAGATGTGCGCGGTTGGGCTTGGCAAGGAAAAGGGCGCAACGGCAATGCACGGATATAACCTGGGAGAGACTATTCCGTTATCCTTTAAGGTTTCCCTAGAGAAGGCGCCTTATCTGGCCGGAATATGCATCGTTGAAAATTCTGTTGATGAGACCTATATTATAAAGGCCCTTAAACCGGAAGAATTTCTTGAGGAGGAAGCAAAGCTCCTTAATATAGCCAAGCAGCAGGTTCCCCACTTCCCTCTTGATGAGCTTGATGTGCTTATCGTAAAGGAAATGGGAAAGATGTTCAGCGGCACGGGAATTGATACAAAGGTTGTCGGAAGGATTATGGTTAAGGGAGTTCCCGAGCCTGAGTCCCCAAAAATAAATAAGCTTGCCGTTTTAAGACTTTCACCCAATTCCTATGGAAACGCCGTTGGTATAGGGCTTGCGGACCTTACAACTAAAAAGCTTGTCGACGCTATAGACTATGAGGCAATGTATATTAACCTTGTGCCTACAACCTATCTTGAAAGAGGGAAGGTTCCGCCGCACTTTGCCACAGAGGAGGAGACTGTCGGAGCGGCCTTTAAAACCCTTGGCAAAACTAGGCCGGAGGAAGCCAAGGTAATTGTATGCGAGAATACGCTTCATATTAAAACACTGCTTGTTTCAGAAGCAGTATATAATGAAATAAAAGATAAGGTAGACTTAATTGATGAGGATGTTCCATGGACGTTTGATGAGAACGGGGATATTACAATGAGCTGCTGATAAAACATTTTACGATAACACACCCATTTTTCTATATACCTTTTAAGGCCCCATATAAAGGGGCCTTTGCTATTTGCCCAATTCTATATATTATTAAAAAAATTTAATTGATGTAAATTTAACAACACAAATTTATTTTTTGTGATATAATAAAGCAGGTAAAGGGCAGGGGCCAGATAAAACAATGGATTCTATTGTTTTAATTAAAAAAATATAAAGTCGCAAAAATGAGAAATAGTTTCAAAAATGAGAACCGACATATTTGTACCCTAAATAGCCGACAGTTGAATTTAGGCTATTTATAAAGCGTCATTTAAATAAGTCGCATAATTGAGACTTGATTTTATTTTTTTCCATTAAAAAGAATAGAATTGGCAAAATTTGTTTGGACATGTATATGGTTTCAAGTATATATTGTTAAATAAATTACAAATAAAAGAAATGGTTTGTTTAAAAATTATCATAACTGCCAAAATTGGACAAAATAGATGCAGTTGTTCAAAAATTGGCACGGTTCTTGCTGCTATTGATTACTGTGCAAAAAAAGTATAACACTTATAATTCCATTAAATATCCGGTGGGAAGGTTCCCGTTGGATATGTACTACTTCCTCAATGTACGGAAGAAACTTTCCTCCCGAAGTGCGACACGGGAGGAGGGACTTCTGTATTGGAGAATGAGCTTGTAAATTATTAAATTTTTAATAAATTAAATAGGAGGATTTTATAATGGTTGGATTCAGTTTAACAAAAGAACAGTTACTTCAGCAGCAATTATACAGAAAATTTGCTGAGACAGAAGTAAAACCCAAGGCCGCGGACATGGACGAGGCTGAACAGTATGATGTAAGCATCATGGACAAGATGGCTAAGTACGGCATGCTTGGTATCCCCTTCCCTAAAGAGGACGGCGGTTCGGGCGCAAGCGTACTTTCATACGCACTTTGCATTGAGGAGCTTGCTAAGGTTGACGCCAGCACAGCTACAGCCTGCTCAGTACATACTTCACTTTGTACTACGCTTATCGGTACATTCGGCACACCCGAGCAGAAAGAAAAATATTACAGACCTCTTGCAGGCGGCAAGAAATACGGCTGCTTCGGCCTTACAGAGCCCAACGCAGGCAGTGACGCTGCCGGACAGCAGACAACAGCTGTTAAAGAGGGCGACCATTACGTACTCAACGGCTCAAAAATCTTCATTACAAACTCAGGATTCTCTGATATTTTCGTAGTATTCGCTATGACAGACAAGTCAAAGGGAACAAAAGGAATTTCAGCTTTCATCCTTGAGAAGGGCATGCCCGGATTTACAGTAGGTAACGATATCCCCCGTATGGGTATCCGCGCTGCTTCAAACTGCGAGCTTGCGTTTGAAAACGTAATTATTCCTGAAGAAAACCGCATCGGAAAAGAAGGCGAAGGCTTCAAGATTGCTATGGCTACTCTTGACGGCGGACGTATCGGCGTTGCCGCTATCGCTCTTGGTATCGCTCAGGGCGCTATCAACGAGACAATCAAATATGTTGGAGAAAGAAAGCAGTTCGGAAAGACAATCGGTTCATTCCAGAATACAAAATTCAAACTTGCAGAGCTTCAGGCAAAGGTTGACGCTGCAAGACTTCTCGTTTGGAGAGCTGCATGCGCTAAGGACAACCACGAGCCTATTTCAACATACGCTGCTATGGCTAAACTTGTTTGCTCAGACGTTGCCAACGAGACAACAAGAACTTGCGTTCAGTTGTTCGGAGGATATGGATATTCAAGAGAGTACCCCGTTGAAAGAATGATGAGAGACGCAAAAATCACAGAAATCTACGAAGGTACATCTGAAGTTCAGAAAATGGTTATTTCAGGCGCAATGAAAGTTAAATAATAGCGGAGGGAGAAATAAATAATGAAAATTATTGTATGTATAAAACAGGTTCCGGATACATCGGAAGTAAAGCTTGATCCTAAGACAAATACACTTATAAGGGACGGTGTTCCCAGTATCATAAACCCTGACGACAAATCAGGTATCGAGGCTGCTTTAAGAATTAAAGAGCAGGTTGGCGGTACAGTTACGGTTGTATGTATGGGCCCCCCTCAGGCAGACGTTGCTATAAGAGAAGCACTTGCTATGGGATGTGATGACGGTGTTCTTATCTCCGGCAGAGAGTTCGGCGGTTCAGATACACTTGCTACATCAACAATCATCGCTGCAGGTATTAAAACACTTGATTATGACCTCATTATCACAGGACGCCAGGCTATCGACGGTGACACAGCTCAGGTTGGTCCCCAGATTGCAGAGCATCTTGGACTTCCTCAGGTTTCATACGCAGAGGACATTCAGGTTGAAAGCGAAAACAGCATTATCGTAAGAAGACAGTTTGAAGACAGATACCAGAAAATCAGAATCAAAACTCCCTGCGTTATCACAGCCCTTTCAGAGCTTGCTGAGCCCAGATATATGTCAGTAGGCGGAACAATCGACGCTTACGCAAAGGAAATTAAGGTTCTTGGTTTTGAAGAGCTCAAGGATAAGCTTAATCCCGAACACATCGGCCTTAAAGGTTCTCCCACAAACGTTGTTCAGTCGTTTACAAAACAGGCTAAGGGTGCCGGAACAGTTCTTAAAAACGCTTCGGCTGAGGAAGCTGTTCAGGCTATCATCGCTAAACTTGAAGAAAAATATATTATTTGATGAGGGGTGAGCTTAAAATGAGTAAAGATGTATATGTAATTGCGGAACAAAGAGACGGAAAAGTACAGAAAGTCAGCGTTGAGCTTATCGGAGAGGCTACAAAGCTTGCCAAGGATTTAGGCGAACAGGTAGTAGCTGTTCTTGTTGGCTCAAACGTTTCAGATAAAGCAGAAAGCCTTATTCAGTATGGCGCAGACAAAGTTATCGTTGTTGAAGACCCCATGCTTGAAAAATACGCTACAGAGCCTTATGCCAAGGCTATCACAGCAGTAATCAAAGAGTTCGAGCCTGAAATCGTCCTCTACGGCGCATCATCAATCGGCCGTGACCTTGCTCCCCGTGTATCGGCGAGAGTACATACAGGACTTACAGCAGACTGCACAAAGCTTGCTATCAATGAAGAAACAAAGCTTCTTCATATGACACGTCCCGCATTCGGCGGAAATATCATGGCTACTATCGTCTGCAAAAACCACAGGCCACAGATGGCTACAGTAAGACCCGGCGTTATGTCCGCGCTTGCTAAGGATACAACAAGAAAAGGTGAAGTAGTCAGCTTTAAGGTTGACTTCACACCTGCAGATATGAATGTTGAAATTATCGAAGAGGTTAAGGAAAATAAGAAGGCTGTTGATATTACAGAAGCTAAGATTCTTGTATCAGGCGGACGTGGTATCGGTTCACCCGAATTCCTTTCAACACTTAAAGAGGCTGCTGATGTTCTTGGCGGAGAGGTTTCTGCATCAAGACCTGTTGTTGACGGCGGCTGGATTGGAAAAGAGCATCAGGTAGGACAGACTGGTAAGACAGTAAGGCCTGACCTCTATCTTGCATGCGGTATTTCAGGTGCTATTCAGCACGTTGCCGGTATGGAAAACTCAGAGCTTGTTATCTCAATCAACAAGGATGACGGCGCTGCTATCTTTAATGTATCAGACCTCGGTGTTGTAGGCGACGTTAAGGTTATCCTTCCTAAGCTTATCGAGGCTATTAAGAAAGTTAAAGCTGAAAAAATGAATTAACAATTCATTATAAACCCCAACCTATTTACATGGGACTGCGCTATTGTGCAGTCCCTTTGTGTTTTATAATATATGTAAGTTTATAAAGCAACATTGCAACAGGGCTTAAGCTATGGTAAACTAAAATTTAAGAATTTACTGCAATTCCGTTTTACGATAGCGGTATTTATGCAGCCTGGAAAACGGCCGGAGGCAGAGAATTATTTCCAGACACCGCAGCAAATGCTGACGCTTTATAATTGGCTTAAGAAAACCATGCAGCTTTTAAGTGTGCACAACAAATTGCCGTTTACAGTTTAAATATGGTATACTGGTAAGGGGATATAATATGAAAGGCAAATTTATAACAATTGAGGGAACCGACGGCTCGGGCAAAAGCACCCAGATAGAGCTGCTTATGCGCTACCTTAAGGAAAAGGGCGTTGAGGTTGTTTTTACGCGTGAGCCCGGCGGGACAGATATAAGCGAGAAAATAAGGGAAATAATACTTAATATAAATAACAAGAGCATGACCGGAACTACCGAGGCGCTTTTATACGCCGCGGCAAGAAGCCAGCATGTTGAGGAAAAAATAATTCCAGCTATAAACTCGGGGAAAATAGTCGTATGCGACCGGTTTGTGGATTCAAGCATTGCCTATCAGGGCGCGGCCAGGGGACTGGGCGCGGATATGATTATGGATATAAACAGCTTTGCCCTTCACTCAATAATGCCGGATTTAACGCTGTTTTTTGATTTATCGCCCGAAAAGGGTATACTTAGAAAGAAAAATGAGCGAGAACTGGACAGGCTTGAGGCCGAAAAGCTGGAATTCCATAACAAGGTTTACGAAGGGTATAAAAGCCTGTGCAGGAAATACCCTGAAAGAATAAAGCCCATTAACGCCGACCAGAGTGTCGAGGACGTTTATGATAATGTGAGGACTGCAA
>CAUHBX010000069.1 GCA_959604475.1 uncultured Eubacteriales bacterium | reverse complement strand
AGGCAGACAGGAACGCTTAAACTGCTGTGAAAAAAATCTCCTGTAGAAGTTTTTAAGCCATTTTAGTATTGTCTGGCTGTCATAGCGTCCGTCAAAGGCGTTAAGCGCTAAATAGTATATTTTTTTCGGAGTAAACCCACACCTTACTACATAATAGAGAAAGAAATCATGCAGTTCATAGGGGCCTACAATTTCTTCTGTTTTCTGGTTTATGTTGTTATCCTTATCCGGTGGCAGAAGCTCAGGAGAAACAGGTGTATCCAGTATATCCATTAAAATGTTTACAGCATTAGAATCTAATGTACCAAAGTGTGCTACCCAGTTAACAAGCACGCGTACAAGCGTTTTTGGCACTCCAGAATTTACACCGTACATTGACATATGGTCACCGTTATAGGTTGCCCAGCCAAGTGCCAGCTCCGAAAGGTCACCTGTACCAATAACCAAACCGTTTTCCTTGTTTGCCAAATCCATTAATATTTGAGTTCTTTCCCTTGCCTGCGTATTCTCATAGGTAATATCGTGAATTTCTGGGTCATGTCCAATACTCTTAAAATGAAGAAGAGAGGCTTCTCTTATGGAGATTTCACGTGCCTGTACCCCGAGCGCGTCCATTAAGGCTAAGGCATTGTTATAGGTTCTGTCAGTGGTGCCGAATCCAGGCATTGTCACACCGATAACAGTTTTTCTGTCAAGCTCCAGATAATCGCAGGTCTTAACTGCTGCCAGCAGAGCGAGGGTAGAATCGAGCCCGCCTGATATGCCAAGTACAAGCGTGTTCGCATTTGTATGCATTACACGTTTTGCCAGGCCAGCAACCTGAATATTAAATATATCTCTGCATCTGTGGTTCATTGCTTCATCGTTGTTCGGGACAAATGGAAGAGGACGAATAAAACGCTTAAGCTTGTCCTTTACTCTGTCATACATGGGAAATGAGATTATTTCGGGTTCAGGCAGTTCAATGTCAGAATAGCTCATGTTTTTGCGCCTGTCATTTGCAAGCAATTCAGTATCTATATCGGCTATAATCAGGGAATTATCCTTTGAAAACCGTTCACCCTCATTTAAGATAGAACCGTTTTCGCATATTATCGAATGGCCGCTGAAGACAGTATCCTGGGTAGATTCACCTATACCCGAAGAAGAGTACACATATCCGCATATACATCTGGCTGACTGGCCGGATATAAGGGAAATCCTATACTCGTTTTTTGTAGCCAGCTCATTGCTGGCAGAGGTATTGGCTATTATAAGCGCTCCTGAGAGGGTAAGGTTACAGCTTGGCGGAATATTTGCCCACAAATCTTCACATATTTCGATACCAAAGGTAAAATTTTCAATGCCTTCGGCGGCAAATATTAGGTTCGTGCCGACAGGGACGCTCTGCTCACAAAGCGCTATTCCGCCTTTAAGCCCGCGTCCGCTTTTAAACCACCGCTTTTCATAAAATTCTCCATAGTTTGGTATATATGTTTTTGGCACTGCGCCTAAAATCTGCCCTTCACATACAGCGACAGAACAGTTGTAAAGGCTGTTGCCTATATTTATCGGAAGGCCGACAACAACAACTATTTTTTTACCTACTGTTGATTCAGCTATCAATGACAGGCATTCTTCGGCTGACGTCAGCAGCGAAGTCTGCATAAATAAATCGGCGCATGTGTATCCGGTAATACAAAGCTCAGGAAAAACAAGAAGCTCTACATCATTTTGAGCAGCGGCATTTATCATATTTATTATTTCTCTGGTATTATATTCACAGTCGGCAACCCTTAGCTTAGGGACAGCCGATGCACATCTAATAAATCCGTACATAATAATTCTCCTTTTAACAAAGTAGTTAATTAAATTATCAGGTTTGATGAAAGAAATGTCAAGGGAGTAAAAATAAATGTTATTGTATAAAGCAGAAAACGGAGCGTATCATCTGATACGCTCCGTTTATATCTCAAAGACTGTCTAAATTAATTTTTTTAGCACGGCCTGCAGCACATACCGCATAGCATATTTGCTATGCATAAGTCAACACAAATATTGCTTGTTCCACAGACTACAGGGGAACCTCCTCCATATTGCTGATAGGTTGCTCCGCCGCTTTTAAGCCTTGACAGTAGTTGTTGGTATTCCATGTTGTTTGGCTCCATGCGCGCAGCCTGCTCCGCATCGCTCATTGCCTCAATCCTATTTCCCAAGCCATAGTTTGCAAGTGCGTGGAAATAATACCATCTTGCACCTCTCTGGCTTATATCTACAGAATTTAGGACATTAAGGGCTTCTCTGTAATGTGCTGAATTAATGTAATTCCTAGCGGCAGTAAGTTCTGTAGTAGCTTCCTGCTGAGCCTGTCCATAGCCTTCAAAGCCGCTTCCAAATATATCCTCCCATGAGAAACCGCCGTAGTATCCGCCACCCGAGCTTCCGTAGCCGCCGGCTTTTTGTCCTCCGGCCTGTCCGCCAAAGGCAGTCTTGCCTTCTCGAATATTTCTTATCTGGTCGTATGCCGCATTTATTTCACGCATTTTTCTCTCGGCGTTTTCATCACCGGGATTAACGTCAGGATGATACTTTTTAACCATCCTTCTGTATGCCTTTTGTATTTCGTCGTCTGATGCTGTCGGAGGGACTCCCAGCACTTTATACGGGTCTTCTGTCATTTTCGGAATATCCTCCTTAAATTGCTTCCTGTACAAGTTCCAAACTATTATAAACCTAACTCCAAGGCTTTGTGAAGGTCAAAAGTGATAAATTAATGGAATTTTAAGGACTTTTGTAATATTATGCCTTAGCGTTGGCTTCAGTATTTTGTTCATTTGGCGATTTATAGCGCATCCAGACTCCGTAATAAACTATATTTTTTATTATTTCGCTGTTATTTTTATATGGCAGTGATAGAAAGGCTTCAGAGCAATCCGCAATCAGCATAGTTAGTATGGATTCAATATTATTAGGATTTATGGAGGTAAGGGGATTATATCTTTCTTTTTTTATATCATCAGATAAATCGTCCCAGGCATCCAGTATATATATAAATCGTCCAAGACTGGCGGCGGCCTTTCTAAGTGTGTCGGAATATTCATCTTCCTTAACTATAAAAATTTCGGCAAGGAGCCTGCCGAATATGTTGGCCGGTATATCAGGGTTTACAATACCTTTTTTTTCGACTTGAGACAGCTCGTGCAAACATCTTTCCATTACAGAGCATTGTCTCGGGTACTTATCCCATACTTTATAATAGGACTTTTTGAAATAAGCGGCTCCAAGCCTGGCTCCCGCGTTTTTATCATCTTCCCAATCATCAAGGAATTTGTTGTAGGTCAGGGCTATATTCATGTCAGCCGCATAATTTGTAAAGCGGTTGACAATATAGGAGTGCTTGCTTTTGGGATGCACAATACATCTTTCCCGGCCGGTTTTATCGTCTGCTTCGTAAAGGGAAGATAAAACCAGTATAAGGAAAGTCATATCGTAGGTTAAGGTAATACGGCTTATACTGCCGTGCCTTTCCTTCAAGGTGCGGCATAAACCGCAGTACAGTCCTTTATAGGTCTTGAGTTCATCAGGTTTTAAAGCCTTTGTATTAGCGGCCACATATCCGAACATTAAATCAGCTCTTTCTTATAAATTGCTCTCCGCATTTAGGGCAGGTTATCTGGATTTTACCTTTTCCCTTTGGAATACGGTTAAGTACTCCGCATTTAGGGCATTTAAAGAACTTGTAGTCCTTGCTCTGCGCGGCCCTTTCAGCCCTGCGTTGTTTATTGACAGCCTGTTTGTATCTAAGCGACATAAACTTTTGATTTTCAGCAGAGCGCTTCGCAATATCCCTTGAAAATGTCCTGTAATAGCAGAATATTATAAGGGCAAGAGCTAATACCCAAAGAAGTGTTCCCAGTATGGGAACCTTCCTTGATATTATTAACGATATTACAAGAAATACTACCGCACTGATGGAGATAACTCGATTAAGTTGGTCTCCGCCATATCGTCCGGCCATGAATTTTGCAAATTTTTCTCTCATTTATCTAATCTCCTTTGGCAGTGCTTACTTTATTCCAGTTCAAAAGCGCCTGTATAAAGCTGATAGTACTTGCCTTTTTGCTCAATTAGTTCTTCATGGCTTCCTCTTTCAATAATTACGCCGTGCTCAAGAACCATAATAGCCTTGGAATTTTGAACGGTTGAAAGCCTATGGGCAATGACAAATACAGTCCTGCCTTCCATAAGCGAATCCATTCCTTCCTGAACAATGGATTCGGTTCTTGTATCAATTGAAGAGGTAGCTTCATCAAGTATCATAACAGGAGGGTCCTCTACAGCTGCCCTCGCAATTGATATGAGCTGGCGCTGTCCCTGTGAGAGGCTTCCGCCGTCGCCTGTAAGCATAGTGTTATATCCATCGGGAAGCATCATAATAAAGTCATGCGCATTTGCAAGCTTGGCGGCTGCAATTACCTCTTCATCGGTAGCGTCAAGACGCCCGTAACGTATATTATCCATAATTGTTCCGGTGAACAGGTTTACATCCTGCAGAACTATGCCAAGTGAATGGCGCAGGTCGTCTTTCTTTATGTTTTTAACGTCAATGCCATCGTAGGTTATAACTCCGTCCTGTATATCATAGAAACGGTTTATAAGATTTGTTATTGTGGTTTTTCCTGCCCCTGTAGCTCCTACAAAGGCGATTTTCTGACCGGGCTTAGCAAACAATGAAATATCGTGAAGTATTGATTTGCCTTGTTCATAACCGAAATCGACATCATGGAAGCGTACGTCTCCTTTAAGCTCAACGTATTCGTGACCGTTATCTGAGGGAACCTTCCATGCCCATATATGCGTACGTTTTTTCGATTCAGAAAGAGTACCGTCATCATTTCTTACAACATTTACAAGAGTAACCCTGCCATCGTCAATCTCAGGCTTCTCATCCATAAGCTCAAATATACGCTCAGCACCTGCAAGAGCCATAACAACTGAGTTAAGCTGCTGTGATATCTGGCTGATGGGATTTGTGAGGCTCTTTGAAAGGGAAAGGAAGGAGGCTATTATACCAAGTGTAAGTCCGCCCATACCGTTAATGGCGAGAAAACCGCCAAGAATAGCAATACATACGTATTCCAGGTTTCCTAAATTCATCATAACCGGCATAAGGATATTGGCAAACTTGTTTGCGCTGGTCATATTTTGACGAAGCTCCTCGTTCTTGTTGTCAAAGCCTTCCTTTGCTTTATCCTCATGGCAGAATACCTTAATTACCTTCTGTCCGTTTATCATTTCCTCTATATATCCGTTAAGTTCGCCAAGAGACTTTTGCTGCTTAACAAAAAACTTGGAGGAATTTCCGGCAATTTTTTTTGTAACCTGAAGCATGAGGAATATAAACACCACAACAAAGAGTGTAAGCCATATACTTGATCTTAACATAGCAACCGCTACTGACACAATAGTAATTGCGGAAGAAATGAACATTGGCAGTGACTGTGAAAGCATCTGACGAAGCGTATCGGTATCATTTGTATAGTGGCTCATCAGGTCACCGTGAGTATGCGAGTCAAAATATTTTATCGGAAGCGTCTGCATATGTGCGAACATATCGTCACGCACCTGCTTGAGAACCCCCTGCGATATTCCTACCATTGTCCTGTTATAAAAAAGTGTGGCAAAGATACCGACTGCAAATATTATACCCATTTTTACAATCGCTCCGGCAAAGGCAGTAAAATCCCTGTTTCCGGTGGCAAGCATAGGAGTAATATAATCATCAATTACCTTCTGTATGAAAAGCGAACCCTGAACATTTGCAATGGCGCTGACTATTATACAAACAATAACAAAAGCGAACTGTATTTTATATTTTCCTACATAGCTCATAAGACGCCTGATTGTTTTGCCTGCGTTGTCAACTTTTGGACGAGGGCCTCTGGCTCCGCCTCTTGGACCGCGTCCCATCATTGGTCTTGTTTCCTGTGCCATTATTCCTCGCCTCCTTTAGTCTGAGATTCATATACCTCTCGGTAAATTGCGTTTGATTTCAAAAGCTCATCATGTGTTCCGACAGCGTTTATTTCACCGTTATCAAGAACAATTATTTTATCGGAATCCTGAACCGATGATATTCTCTGAGCTATAATAAATTTTGTTGTATTAGGTATT
>CAUHBX010000068.1 GCA_959604475.1 uncultured Eubacteriales bacterium | reverse complement strand
CCTGCCGGAATACATGCCAGACCGGCGGGACTTATAGTAAAGGAAGCAGCAAAATTTAAATCAGATATAAAAATCAAAGCAAACGGCAAGGAGGCTGACGCAAAAAAGATTTTTGCCGTTATGTCCCTTGGTATCAGAAGCGGCGACGAGATGACAATTACAGCCGAGGGCAGTGACGAGGCGGAGGCAAAAAATGCCCTTGCCGCGGTAATAGGAGAGCATCTTTAAGGAGGAGTAAAAATGGTAGAGCTTAATGGAAAAGGCGTATGCGCAGGTATAGCGAGGGGGCCTCTTTTTTTCATGAACAAGGCTTCGGCCGAGGTCAAAAAGCGTGACGTCCACGACACCGTTCCTGAAATCGCGCGCCTTAACACAGCCGTTGACGAGGCGGTAGCCCAGCTTAAAAAGCTTCAGGAAAAAACCGAAAAATCCGCTGACAAAAACAGCGCCATGATTTTTGAAATACATCAGATGATGCTGGCCGACCCCGATTTTATCGGGTCAATCGAAAGGTATATCGCCGAAGGCAGCGTATGCGCCGAATATGCCGTTTATCAGGTAAGCAAGGATTTCGCAAAAAAATTCCGTGAAATGGACAACCCATATATGCAGGAGCGTTCCGCAGACGTAACGGATATATCCGAGCGCCTTATAAATATTCTGACAGGAAGCGAGTACAAGCCGTCAGGCCACGGCCGCGTCATTATCGCCGCCGAGGACCTCTCCCCCAGCGAGACAGCCACATTCAGCCGCAACAACGTGCTGGGCTTTGTAATCAGAAAGGGCTCCTCCACATCCCATACGTCAATACTTGCCCGCACGATGGACATACCGGCCGTAATCAACGTGGAGGGGCTTGACAGCTCCTATGACGGGAAAATGGCTTATATTGACGGCAGCGACGGCAAGGTTTATATTGAGCCAGACGAAGCCACCGTTGAGGCAATGACTAAAAAGGCGGAGCTGGAGGCCGCTAAAAAGGACCGCCTTATGAAGCTTAAAGGCAAAAAAACCGTCACTAAGGACGGAAAAAAGGTTGAGCTGTACGCCAACATCTCCACGGCAGCGGACATTGACAGGGCGGTGGCCAATGACGCGGAGGGCATAGGGCTTTTCAGAAGCGAGTTCATGTACCTTGACAGAAAAACGCTTCCCACCGAAAACGAGCTGTTTGAGGTTTACAAGTCCATAGCAATAAAAATGCAGGGAAAGCCAGTAATCATACGTACCCTCGATATAGGCGCTGACAAGCAGGCGCCCTCCCTTGGACTGCCGGAGGAGGAAAACCCCGCGCTGGGCTTCAGGGCCATAAGGATATGCCTGGAACGCACGGATATATTCCAGACGCAGCTCAGGGCCATATACCGTGCTTCGGCATTCGGCAATATTTATATAATGCTTCCCATGATAACCTCGGAGGAAGAGGTCATTCAGGCCAAGTCGATAATGCTGGATGTTATGAGCCAGCTTAAAAGCGAAAATATTGAGTATAAGGACGTGCCAATCGGCATAATGATTGAAACGCCCGCCGCCGCGGTTGTGAGCGCCGAGCTTGCAAAGCTGGTTGACTTTTTCAGCGTAGGAACAAACGACCTTACCCAGTACACCCTGGCCGCAGACAGGCAGAACACAAAGCTTTCCTCACTGTACAGCGTGGAAAACAAGGCCGTGCTGCGCCTTATTAAAATGGCAGCAGACAGCATACACAAGGAAGGCAAATGGATAGGCATATGCGGGGAGGCAGCCGCAGACAGGCAGCTTTTGGATATTTTCCTGGCAATGGGCATTGACGAGCTGTCCGTATCCTCAGGCTACGTGCTGTCCGTAAGGGAAATGATACTTGAAAGCGACGTTAAGCCGCTTCCGGAGGATTATAAAATATAATAAAAAAACGGAGCCGAAAAGCGGCTCCGTTTTTATTTATTCAACAACCGGGAATACATCGTTTATAATCCAGCGGTTACTGTTCTGTGTCAGCTCAAGTCCCAGCGTACCGTTGTACTCGCCAAAGAAAAGTACAGCAACGGAAACATACTGCTTTCCGTCCTTTTCCTCCAAATATTTGACGCTGTTCAAATCCACGCCGGTTTCAGGGTAGTCCCTGTCTCCCCTTACCAGATATAAGGAACCCTCGTATTCTAAGAAGTCGTCATGGAAATATGTGTCTATAGCAGTGTCTGACATGTATTCCCTTAAGTAACTCCTTACTTCTTCATTGGATTTAAAGTTGCTTACGGGATAGAACACCGCGTTGTCAGGGGCTATATAATACTGCTCAGCGTACTTTTCCTCATCCTCCGGCGGGAACAGTGCAGCAGGCCCGTCTGTTCCGCTGTTATAGGAGGCCTCATCGGAATAGGCAGCCATATAGGCTGTGTCAAAATCCACCTCGGCTCCGAAGGTCTGCTCAATGCATGAATTAAGACGCTCAATATTAGGCTTTATCTCATTTAATAACTTCTGCTGGTCAAATTCCCCGGTTCCGACAATACCGCCGTCAGTCAGGCTGTTTAAAATCCAGCCGTCACCGTTTTTTACAAACTCCAGCTCCGACGTGTAGTCATAATCGCCGAAATACAGGAAATCCACTGACGCATACTGTTTTGCGTCCCTTTCCTCCAAATATTTGAGGCTGTCCAAATCAACGGTTATGGCGCCGTAGCCCCTTGCTCCCCTTCTGAGATAAAGGGTGCCATCGTATTCCAAAAAGTCATCCTGGAAGTATTTATCAACCAGCTCCTCAGACAAATACTGGCTCAAGTATCCCTTTACGTCATCGTTGGTCTTAAAATTACCGACCGGATAAAAATCGCAATAGGTCGGGTCTATATAATACTGTTTCGCATACTCCGCCTCGTCCTCAGGTGCGAAAAGCGCGATAATATCTCCGCTTCCGTCGGCATAGGCGGCCTCGTCAGCATAGGCGGCCAGATAGCTTGTGTTAAAATCCACCTCAGCGCCGAACATTTCCTCATTGCAGGAATTAAGAACCTCGACGTTAGGCTTTATCTCATTTAAAAACTCCTCCTCATTAAATGCGGACTGTTTCTGGCATGCCGTAAGCGCCAATACCGCTGGCAGTAAAATCGCCAGGAGCTTCTTCATATCCATTCCTCCCTTCTGAAAAAAGCCGGCTGTCATAAAAAATTATAACAGCCGGCAGTCTACTCTAAAGTCTTATTTTAATAAATCAACAGCGTCTGAAGGGATATATGTCACTCCGTCAGTAATGATAACTGCCGATGAAAGGTCGTGAACCATATCTCCATCGATTGTAATTGTATCGCTGTTTACCTTGATTTCAGCCTTTTTGTCGCCCTTTACAAGGATAATAGGCTCTTCGTTCGATGTCCATTCGATTGTGTAGCCTAATGCCTCAACAGTAGCTCTCAAAGGAAGGTTTTCAGGTGTTTCAGAAGGCGCCTCTGTCTTATCAGCGGGTGCCTCTGTCTCAGCTTCGGGAAGTACAATTACCATGTAAGGTGTTGTCTGTGCGGGAATGCTCTTTGTTGATGCACCGTAAACAACGATAGCCTTCTGGCCCTTAACGTCCTCTGCTGTAAGTACCTGTTTTGTGCCTCTTATGTCAAGGATTTTAACTGTATCATCCATGTTAAGCTTAAGGCTTGCGCTTGTAAGCTCATCATCAAATTTATCTACGGCTACAAAGCTGGGTGTCTCTCCCTGGGCAACAATAGCCACAGCTCCGCTTGTCTGGGGAGGAAGGCTCATTGTCATAGGAGCGTTGTCCTCCATAACAACTGTTGCTTCCATGCCGGCTGCGAGCTCTTTAATTGTCTTAACTTCGTTTCCAACGATTATCATGCAGTCAGCGCCTTCATTGAAGATGATTTCGCCTCTCTCTGTGCTTTCAAAGGAAATTCTTGCACTGCCGTCCTCATTAACTGCTACTTCGTTAATTTTACCTGTAAGAGCGGTATAGCCGACTGTTTCAGCCTGCTCGTCAGCTTTATCTGTCTTGTCAGCTTCGTCTGTCTTGTCAGCCTTATCTGTTTTGTCAGTTTTGTCTGTCTTGTCAGTTTTATCTGTCTTGTCAGTTTTATTTGTATCATCCTTTTTGTCTGTCGTACCCTTCTTATCAGCCTCGTCGCCTACTACTACCTTATGGCTGGGCTCTGAACCCTTGGATACGATTGTATTTTTCTTATCCTCTGTTTTTGTTTCTTCCTTCTTAGTTTCCTCTGTTTTTGTTTCTTCTGTTTCCTCTGTTTTCTTAGGCTCTTCTTTCTTTTTGCCCTCTTCAGTCTGTCCGCCGATAATTACTTTATGGTCGGATTCTGTTTTCTGTGCTCCGTCATTTTTCTGAGGAAGTGAGCCAGCCATTGCGGGTACGCTTGACATTACCATAGTAGCAGCGGAAACAGCTGCTGCCGCGTATTTAAAATATCTCTTCATAATCTAAAACTCCTTTTCAACTCTTTAATCAAATTTTTCGTAATTTGCTTTGCATGTAGTATGATAACACATATTTTTGAAATTGTCATTAATGTAATTTTTTCTTAAGAAATTTAAAAGACTGTTTTAAAAACTAGGCCACAATAAGGAAACAGAGTTAAAAAAATTCTTCTTCCGCAAAAAATTGTATTGATTTTTATATTAAATATAAGTATAATAGATATGTTCTATCGGGGTGTGGCTCAGTTTGGTAAAGCGCTGCGTTCGGGACGCAGAGACCGCAGGTTCAAATCCTGTCACCCCGATTAATAAAAAAAGCGCCGTAAATTACTGATTTGCGGCGCTTTTTATTTTATGTATTTAATCCTTTTTATTAAGCGAGCTTATTCAGCCTTTTAGAATGTTCTGTAACCACAGCTTCAATCAAATCTGCCTTATCACATAAATCTGGGATTTTGTCAGTTTCAGACTTAATGCCGTCAACCTTTTCAGACAATGACATATAACCTTCAGCAAGCAGCTTTACATCCCTTGCTACTCCGTTTTCTATGTACGCCTTTAATCCCTCTGTTTTGTTATGAATTTCAATTGTTAATTTTGTATCCAATTCATCCATTTGATTTTTAATTTTTGTATCTAATTCATCCATTTGATTTTTAATTTTTGTATCCAATCCATCCATTTGATTTTTAATTTTTGTATCCAAGGCTCCTATCATTTCACTGACAGCCTGCAGTAATTCTTCATTCGTCATTTTTCTCACCCTTTTTATTATATCATATTTTATATTTATTTTGTAAATAATCCAAAAATGTTTTCATTTCTTTATAAGCATTATTCGGTAAATTTTCCGCATATATAAATTGAGTTTCATTTCGGTTTAATGGTATTTGTTTATCTGTAGCTCCTAGCAGATAATCCAATGAAACATTAAAATAATTTGCAATTTTAACTTTCAATTCATCGTCAGGAGTGTTTATGTTTCTCTCATAAAGTGAAATAGAATTTTCTGATACTCCTAAAATTTCAGCTAAGTCTTTTTGAGTAAGCCCGTTATCTTTTCTTAACTCACTCAGTCTTTCTCCTTCCATTAAACCACCTCCTCTTGATACGATTATATACTTAAAAATCCAAGAAATCAAAGCAAATAATATAAGGCAGGGAAATCCCTGCCTTTCGTATCTAAGTAATCAGTTTGCTTTCCTTAATTGATTAAGCTCGGTGGAATGGGTCGTCACAACTTTTTTTACAATATCAACATCAAATTTGACAACCTCTATGTCATCTTTAAGCTGGTGGATGTCCTCTGTTATAGGCGGATAGGCCTCCATAAGAAGCTGTATATTTTTATTTGTCGTATTTTCTATAAGGGCTTTTATATTTACTGTTTCCTGCTGTACGCTATTAATTTTTTCATTTAAGGCATTTATCATTTCTCTGTTTCTTTGCTCCATAGCATTGAACATATCTTTAAAAGCGTCTAACAGCTCTTTTGTTTCATTCGTCATTTTTCTCACCCTTCTTATTATATCAGGTTTTATATTTATTCCGCAATCAGTTTTACTTTAAAGTATTCAAATAAATGTTTTTAATTCTTATTTTTATGGTCCTTATTCCACTTATATCTATTCATAAATGAGACGAAGGCCACAAAGTCGGACGGATTAAGCGTTTCAAGTATCAGCAAGAAATCAGACAAATCGCTTTTGTCGCTCAGCCTAACCAGTTCGTCATACACCTTTTTCAGAGTCACAGGATTTTCGGCACT